>JABJHA010000038.1 GCA_018662005.1 Rhodospirillaceae bacterium
CGCCCAGCGAGAAGGTAGTGTCATCGATAAAGGTAATGCCAACGGCGGCTCCCTTGGCTGTGACCAGGGTGTCGCCCTGGAAAATATCGTCGCCCTTGGTGAGGGTCACCTTGCTGCCATCAACACGGATCGCTTCAACAATTCCGTCCGTCGCCTCGACCTGGCCTATGGACTCTGCGACCTGCGCCAGTTGCCCATCCAGGGCAGAGGCGCTTTGCCCCGGTGCTACCGGACCCGCCAGATTGATCGCCAGATCGGCCGTAATCATGGCCCCTGTATCGGTCAGAAGATCGGGTGGATTTTCGAGATTGAAAAAGTCACGGATCAGGATTTGCACGCCGTCCGGGCCGGTCAGCAGAAGGTCGGGGCCTTGTGGTGAAAAGTCGGCCTTAAGCAGCCACGCATCACCGGGAATGGTCAGCATCTCGCCATCAACGGCCTGCAAGACATGCTGGCTGGAGGCAGACTCCACGTGTATCTGGGACAAACCTGACTGCGCCACGCGCGGCCTCCCTTATTCTAAGCTCAACAGAAGAACGTTTCTACGTTCCCACAGGTATCAAGTAAGTAACCTGAGTTCTTATTAACATGGAAAATCAAAACGATCAAATTGATCATCTTTTTTAGCAAATTCACGTCTTGCACACTGTGACATCCGTCACAGAACAGCATTTGGCCTAAAGCACGAACCACAACAGTACAGGAAGGCTGGCAAATGAAAGTGCAGTTGAAATAAAGACCAATCCCGCAACTTCTTCGGGCGAACGATTGTAACGCTGGGCGAACAGGTAATTAAAGACGGCGACGGGCATGGAGGATTGCAAGATCAGGATGCCGCGCTCCACACCCTCAAGCCCCAAGACGACTGACAGGCCAACACCAACGCCAAAACCCAGAATCAGACGCAACAACGACAACCCCGTCGCCCGTGCAAGCGCGTTAAAGCGAAGCCGCGCCAACGACACGCCGAGGGTTATCAGCATCATCGGGATGGTCATGCCACCCAGTATTTCTGTGGTGTTGGCGATCACGGCCGGGGGATCAATTTTCAAAACAATGAACACCACCGCAATGAAGACCGCATACAGGATCGGTATTCGCACCAATGCCTTAAACGACAGGGTTCCCGAAGGGATCATCATGCCCAGGGTAAACTGGCCGATGGCGGAAACAGTAAAGAAGACAATCGCCAGCACCAGACCGGCCTCGCCAAAGGCCAGCAGACACAAGGGCAGCCCCATGTTACCGCAGTTGGAAAACATCATCGGCGGCAAGAAAGACCTGATGTCCAATTTGCTCATTTTCAGGATCGCGCCGCCAATGACGGCCGAACAGGCAATCGCCAAAACCGCATAGACCGCCATCGAGCCAAAGGCATTCAGGTCCAGTTTGGCCGACGTCAGGGTAAAGAAAACCAGACACGGTGTGCCGATGTTGGTCATCAGCGCCGTCACAAGATCAACGTCAAAGGGGCGTTCCTGGCGGGCCCAGATAAATCCGATACCAGCGCAAATAAAAACAGGCGCAATAATGGCAAACAGGTCACCAAGCATATTTAGTATTCCTGGTTGTCAGGGCTATGAGATTTTGGCGATACGCAAAATATTGGTGGCCCCCGGGGTGCCAAAAGGAACACCCGCCGTCACCACAAGAGAATCACCGGTGCTGGCGAATTCTTCATGTTTTGCTGATTCGATGGCAAGGTTGACCATCTCGGTAAAACTGGTCAGGTCAGGGGTCAAAACCGAATGGACGCCCCACACCAGGGTCATGCGCCGGGCAGTTTCCCATTTTGGCGTCAGGCCCAGAATAGAAACGGTTGGCCTTTCGCGCGAAGCACGCAAGGTCGTCGAACCACTGGAACTGAAGGTCACAATCGCCGCTGCGGAAATAATCTGGGCCGACTGGCGGGCCGCCGCGGTAATCGCGTCATTGGCCGTGTTTTCAGCTTCCCGTCGTTCGGAATCAGTAATCTTGCGATACAACGGATCGACTTCGACCCGATTGATAATCCTGTCCATCATCGACACCGTCTCGATGGGATATTCACCAACAGCTGTTTCCGCCGACAACATCACAGCGTCGGCACCATCGTAAATGGCGGTGGCAACGTCGGATGCCTCGGCCCGGGTCGGGGTCGGTGTGTGGATCATTGATTCCAGCATCTGGGTGGCGACGACAACGGGCTTACCGGCGCAACGACACGAATAGAGGATTTGCTTCTGAATGGCCGGAACGTCTTCTGGCGGCAATTCGACACCCAGGTCACCCCGGGCCACCATCACAGCGTCGGCCAGATCGACAATTTCATCGAGATAATCAATAGCCGATGGTTTTTCCAGTTTCGCCATGACGCCAGCGCGCCCGTCGACCAGCTTTTTTGCCTCAACAATATCCTCCGGACGCTGAACAAAAGACAACGCCACCCAGTCGACGCCCAATTCAAGTCCGTATTGAAGGTCTCCATGGTCCTTTTCGGTAATCGGTGACAAGTCAAGCATGGCGCTTGGCACATTGACACCTTTACGATCGGATATTTCGCCGCCGGTAACAACCATGGTTTCAGCAAAATCCTTGCCACATTTATGGACCTTAAGCTCAATCTTGCCGTCGTCGAGAAGCAATTTCATTTCCGGTTTCAGGGCAGCGAAAATTTCAGGGTGCGGCAGCGAGGCGCCAACATCGTTGCCCTGGATTTCAGCCAGTTCAAGCCTGAAAGGGTTGCCTGCGCGCAGAACAGCCTTGCCATCCTCGAACACGCCAAGGCGCAGTTTCGGCCCCTGCAAATCGAGCAGGACGCCAATCGGCCTTTCGTGTTTCTTTTCCAGGGCGCGAATGGTATCGAAGCGGGCCTTGTGCTCTTCGTGGGCGCCATGGGAAAAATTGAGCCGGAAAACGTCGACCCCGGCCAGGAACAGATCGTTAATGCTTTTCTCGTCCGACGTGCCCGGGCCGAGTGTCGCGATAATCTTGGCGTTGCGTCTACGTCTCATAAAAATGCTTTCGGTTAAATCGTCAAAACCCTGAATACAGGCTACTTTTATACCCGTTAGGGTTAATGTTTCATTGAATTAGTATGGCCCGGAAATCATTGACGTTGGTCAGCGTCGGACCGCTGATCACCAGATCGCCAAGGGCCTTAAAGAAACTGTAGGCGTCATTGTCGGCCAAGTAAGCCTCTGCGTCCAGCCCCAGCGACTTTGCGCGGCTCAGGGTGTCCGGGCCAATGATGCATCCGGCATTATCCTCGCTGCCGTCAATACCGTCCGTATCACAGGCAATTGCCGAAACACCCGCAAGGCCGTCAAGGGCGATAGCCAGGGCCAGCAAGAACTCTGCGTTGCGGCCGCCGCGGCCCTTGCCCTTGAGCGTCACCGTCGTCTCACCACCTGAAAGCAACACACACGGTCTTGCCACCGGTTGACCATGACGACAAACCTGGGTTGCGATTCCCGCCATCACCTGGGCCACTTCACGGGCCTCACCTTCAATGGCGTCACCCAGTATGAGCGGTGTTACACCTTCATCAAGAGCTTTTGCTGCGGCGGCTTCCAGGGCCATTTGCGGTGTTGCGATCAACACCGTTTCCACACCATCCAGTCGTTCATCACCGGGTTTTGGGGTTTCAGATGACGGGTTGTCCAGGGCCCGGGCAATAGCCGGTGCGGCCTCGATACCATAAGCGGCAAGAATTTTACGGGCATCGGCAAGGGTTGTCGGATCGGCCACTGTCGGCCCGGAGGCGATCACCGCCGGGTCATCGCCCGGAACGTCGGAAATTGCCAAACTGAGGACACGCGCGGGCCATGCGGCCAGGGCCAGCCTGCCACCCTTGATCGCCGATAAATGCTTTCTGACACAGTTCATTTCGGAAATCGGTGCGCCTGACTTCAGCAACTGGCTGTTCAGGGCCTGTTTGTCTTCCAGACTGATCCCCGGTCCCGGCAAACTGAGCAGCGCCGATCCACCGCCGGAAATCAAACACAACGCCAGATCATCCGCGCCAAGTTCCTCAAGAAGTTTGACAATGCGAGCCGCCGCTTCCCGCCCCGCCGCGTCGGGGACCGGGTGGGCAGCTTCAACCACCTCAATATGATCACATGAAACACTGTGATCGTAACGGGTGACGACCAGCCCGCTTATGGGACCCGACCAGTTTTCTTCAACCGCCCTGGCCATGCTTGCCGCAGCCTTGCCGGCGCCGACGACAACGGTTCGGCCTTTTGGCGGGGACGGCAAATGGGCAGCCAACACGGCCTTGGGATCGGCAGCGGCCACCGCGTGGCTATACAGGTCTCGAAGGAGGGATTGGCTCATAACTATGGGCTTTATAAAGTTGGTTTAAGCAATCATTTGGAAACTTTTATAAATCACTATGAAGCAGTTATAGCAATGATGACGGTTATAATCGTCCCGAAATCGCGGTAAACAGTAATCATGATTAAGAAATTCATCTCCAACGCCATGCTGTCCGTCTTCATGGACAAGCAAGCCAAAGAGAAATATCAAGCCGTTAAGGAAAGCCGAAAAGCCCACAAACCCGGGCTTTCAGATCCTGTACAGGCAGAAAATCCACCAATTCAGGAAGGTTTGGCCGATAGCCAACCCATGAGCCGCCAGGAATTGATCGAAAGCGCCATGGCGGTTCACAAAGAGAAATCCAAGGTTCTCGACGAGTTGACCGTCAATGAACGACAAAAACTTCAGCTTATCGCCATGCAAGCGATGAAAGGTAAAGTCGGGGGATCTACCTAAAGTTATGGAATTAATGCGTTTTTTTATGGCATAGCGTTTTTTTATGATTATGATTGAGGCGCTGCTAGATTTTTCTCCAATCGGAAGTGAAGCATGTCAGAAGAAATCGAAAATATACGACTGAAATCCGAACTGACGGGCCTGTTCCGTTATCTTGAGAGGGTGCGCGAGGAAATCGCAGCCATCAGCCGACCTGCTGACGAAGATTTCCAGTTTGAGAGCATGGGCGAACAGCTTGACGCCATCGTCAAGGCGACGGAAAAAGCCACCAATACGATTATGGAGGCGACGGAAAAATCCATTGCCGCCGTTGACGAGTTACGCAAAACAGTTAGCGATCCGGCGCAAATCGCTTTGCTTGATGAGATTGTCGGCGACGGCAACGATATTCTTGAAGCCTGCTCGTTCCAGGACATCACCGGCCAGCGCGTCAGCAAGGTCGTCAAATCCGTGACCTATGTGGAGGAACGTATTAACGCCCTTATCGACGTTTGGGGCAAAGATGAAGTGGCCGGCGTCGAGGTTGAAGGCAAAGAAAAGACCGAAGACGAGAAACTCCTCGCCGGTCCGCAAATGGAAGGCAAAGGTCTTGATCAGGCCGCCATCGACGCCCTGTTCGACTGATCCCCAATCATCACGACTGTAATATTCTCAAGAGGCACCCATGATCCGCCAAATTGCGTTTAAATTCCCTATCGCCCTTTCATTCCTTCTGACATTGATGATGGCCCCGATGACAGACACCCATGCAGAAACCCCCGTCGTTCTTGAAAACACCCTTTATCTGGACCTCAAAGATGGTCGTGTGACAATCGCCCTTAGGCCGGACCTGGCACCCAACCACGTTGCCCGTATCAAGGAACTGGTTCGCGAAGGTTTTTATGACGGTATCGTCTTCCACCGGGTGATCGGCGGCTTCATGGCCCAGACCGGGGATCCCACCGGCACAGGCAGCCACGGCAGCGGCCAGAAAATTGATGCGGAATTCTCAGACGAGCCCCACGTTCGCGGCACCCTGTCAATGGCCAGAAGCCGTGATGTTAACAGTGCCGACTCGCAGTTTTTCATTGTCTTTGCCCGCGCCAAACACCTGGACAATAATTATACAGTCTGGGGAAAGGTCACCGATGGTATGCGCGCCGTCGCCAAGATCAAACGCGGCGAGGCGGGAAGCGGAAGGGTTACCGACCCCGACAAGATCATCCGTATGCAGGTCGCAGCCGACGCCAAGGACTAACCCTCTTCGGTCTCGATTTTAACCGGTATTGTTTTATTGAAATGAATCTCGCGTTGCGGGAACGGAAATTCGATGCCGTTTTCATTGAACAAATCCCAAATCCCGAGCAGAATTTCATTTCTCACATTGGACAGGCCATTGCGGGGATCACGCAACCAATAACGCAACTCAAGATCAACGGAATTATCGCCGAAACCTTTAAGGTGACAAACCGGGGCCGGGTTTTCGAGCACCCGTGCCTGACCAATTGACGCCTCAACAGTCAGTTCCATGGCTTTCCTGACATCTGAAGAATAGGAAATACCGATCGGCACTCGTTGACGGATTAACTGGTTTGAGTAGGACCAGTTTTCGACCCGCTGTGAAATCAAATCCTCGTTTGGGATCAAATGTTCGGTGCCGTCGCGGGTAATCACCGAAACATACCGGGCGCTTAGGGAATTGATCCAGCCATAGGTCTCGCCAATAGCGATAACGTCACCGGGTTTGACGGATTTTTCGAGCAGCAAAATAACACCGCTGATCAGGTTGGAGACAACCTTCTGCAAACCAAAACCGATACCCAGACCGACAGCGCCTGAGAACACGGCAAAGGCGGTCAAATCGATACCGACCGTGTTCATGGCCAGGACGAAGGCTATGACGTACAAGGTTATCTTGAGAAGTTTGCCAAACAACACCTGTACCGAAGGTGTCAGCCCCGCCATCTTGTTGATTCGGCGTTCAACAAGCGATGACAGAAACCCGGCCAGCCAGAACAGCACGGCCAGTGCAACCAACGCCTTGCCGACACCAAGCACCGAAACACGGGTGGCGCCAAAGTTGATGGCCATGTTATCGAGAATGACCAGCGTCGGGTCGAGCATACCGACGATATCAAGGGCGGCCAGCGACCATGCCGATATGGCAATCGCCTTCGACCAGCCCGGATCAGCAACCAGCGATGACGCCAAACGAATAATGATCCATGCGGTCAGCAGGCTGACGGCGCTTTCAAGCAGGTGTGATGGCCAACCGGCGTTCCTGGCCGCAAACACCGAAAACCATTGCAGGATAATCCACAGGACGGGAAGGGTCAGCGGCTTGATGGCGCGGATTACGTTCTGGTATATCTTCTCGTAACCGGCGGGTGCCTTGAGATGATCAAGCAGCGACTCGACACGCGGGCTTAAGAAGCGCACCACCAGAAAGATCAAACCGATGGTGATCAGTTGCAGCAACGGGGCCAGAACAAAGACGTTACTGCCCAGCCAGGCCAATAACTGCTCGGCCAGTTTCTGAATATCTGCGAGCACTGGAAACGCTTCAAAAAGGGCGTCCATTATTCCCCCTGCCAAATCACCTTTTGTGCAAGCCTATGCGGCGGAAGCCTTCTGGGCAAGGTTGCTTTATTGCGCAGCGTTGACAGATAGCCGGTAAGGACCGATCAGGGCGACGTTTTCATGGCTTGGATTTTCGGGGATAAGACGAACCAGAATCAGCGACAGCACTGACATCGCGGCCCCGGCCAGGAATACATATGACGGTGAAATCAGCCACAAAAAGCCGAAAGCTGCCGGAATGACAACGGCGGCAATGTGATTAATGGAAAAAGCCACACCGGCTTGCGATGCCATGTCCGCCGGGTCGGCGATCTTCTGGAAATAGGTCTTGATGGCAATGGCCATGGAAAAGAACATGTGATCGATAATGTAAAGGATAACGGCAATCCAGGCCGTATCAACGAAGGCATAGGTGACAAAGACACCGACCAGACCGACGTATTCAAAAGTCAGCGCCCGGCGTTCGCCCCAATGGGCGATCAGCTTGCCGATCTTTGGCGCCACGTACATGTTCAGACCACCATTGACCAGAAACATCAGGGTAATGGAGGTGACGCTAAAGCCAAATTTTTCGACCATCAGGAAGCCCGCGAAGACAACGAAAATCTGCCTGCGAGCCCCGGCCATGAAGGTAATCAGGTAATACAGCCAGTAGCGCCCGCGCATAAACAACTTCTTGTGCTGCTCCACCTTTTCAGGGAAACGCGGAAAGGTGACCCAGCAGAACAAGGTAATGGCCATTGTCGATCCGCCAGCGATCACGTAAACCCAAACCATGTCCAGGCCGCCCTTGTCGATGCCAAACCAGATCAAGGCGAAGGATATCAGGCCCGAAAACGATCCAACCGCGATCAGCTGACCCATGAAGTGCGGTGCTTCTTCCTTGCTGATCCACTGCAAGACCAGCGACTGGCGAACGGTTTCGTAATAATGAAACCCAAGGGACATCAACACTGTTGTTGCATACAGCCCGACCACCGAAGGCAGCGCGCCGGTGATCGCCGTGCCGATACCAAGCAGCAGCAGCGAGACTAGGCCCAATGTCTGTTCACGCATTAAAAGCAGTAAGAAGACAACGGCAAAAGCCAGGAAGCCCGGAATTTCGCGTAGGCTTTGCAGGATACCGATTTCAACACCGGTAAAGGCGGCCCGCTCGATGGCGAAGTTATTAATCAGCGCCATCCACGTCGAAAATGATAGCGGCATGGCAACCGCCATCAGGATCAAGAAGGCTTCTGGTGAGCGCCAGTTACCACGAAAATAACGTTGAATATCCATAACGCTTCCTTTGGATGAGATCAGGGAATTAACACTCCCCAAATACCCGGCTACTTTACCCAGACAAAGAAATGTCGTATACGGGGCATCTGGACAATTAATAACGAGTTTCGGACATGCCTGCGGTTTTCGGTTTTCAAAGTTCCCCGACGGGTCGGCGTAACCCGATCGATGACAGAGAGACCGATGCCGTCCCCCGCCCCATTGCTTTCAGAAAAAGTGAAATCCTTAACGGTCATTCCATTGAACGTCACCATCATGCACGCGCACAGTTGTTGTACGGCTCAAAAGGCGTCCTGATCGTCGAGACATCGGTTGGAATCTGGATTGTGCCTCCGCTCAGGGCTGTATGGATACCGCCGCTTATCGACCATGAGGTCAGCGCCCAGGGCATGGTTACGGTGCGCAGCCTTTATTTCCACTCCTCCATCATCAGATCCCTGCCCACAGACTGCTGTGTCGTCACCGTTTCACCGTTGCTGCGTGAAATGATCCTGCGAGCCGTCGAAATGCCGACACTGTATGACGAAAACGGCGCCGATGGTCGCTTCATGGCCGTGTTGCTGGATCAGATCAAAGCCCTGCCCGAAACACCCCTGCATTTGCCCGGCACGGATCATCCGCACCTGTTGCCGATTTACCGCAGTCTGTCGGAGAACCCCGCTGACGTCCGTCCCCTGGAAAGCTGGGCCGAAGAACTGGGAACCAGTACCCGCACTTTGACGCGATTGTTCCAGAAAGAAACCGGCATGAGCTTTCGCCAGTGGCGGCAGCAAGTCCGCCTTCTGGAAGCCCTGACCCGACTGGCGGCGGGGATGCCAGTTACCAACGTCGCCATGGATTTAGGATACGAAAGCCAGAGCGCCTTCATCGCCATGTTCAAAAAAGCGCTGGGCAAAACGCCGGGGAAATATTTTGATGTTTAACCCGCAAGCTCCGCTTCGATGGCATCCAGCGCCGCTTGCACCTGCTCAGCATCCGGCCCGCCAGCCTGGGCCATGTCGGGTCTGCCGCCACCACCCTTGCCGCCTACGGCCTGAGAGCCTGCGCGGACAAGATCAACGGCGCTGAATTTCTTAGTTAGATCAGCCGTAACACCAACAACAAGTGACACCTTGCCTTCGCTGACCGAGACCAGAGCGACGACGCCTGAGCCAATCTGACCCTTGATATCGTCAGCAAGTCCCTTCAGGTCCTTGGCCGGCATGTCATCAAGAAGGCGCGGAGCGAAGGTCACGCCGCCGACGTCTTTGGTTTCTACTGGGGATGCGCCACCACCACCACCGGCGGCCAGTTTCTTGCGCAGATCGGCAACTTCCCGTTCCAATTTCTTGCGCTCGTCCATTAACCCGGCAACCCGGCCCGGCACCTCGGCGGTCGGTGTTTTTAAAATTGACGCCACTTCAAGCAAGGCCGCGTCCTGGCCTTCAAGGTAGGCCAGCGCCGCTTCGCCGGTCAGTGCCTCGATACGCCTGACCCCGGCGGCGACAGCTCCCTCCCCGAGCACTTTAAGCAAGCCGATGTCGCCGGTCCGTTTGACATGGGTACCACCGCACAATTCGGTTGAGTATGCCGTCTCGCCTTCCCCCTCACCCATGGAAACAACGCGGACTTCCTCGCCGTATTTTTCTCCGAACAGGGCCATGGCCCCGGCCTCGATGGCCTCGTCAGGGGTCATAAGCAAGGTTGAGACGGCAGTGTTGGCGCGAATTTGTCCATTAACCTCGGCCTCAACGAAGGAAAGTTCATCCGTGGAGATGGCCTTGGGATGGCTGACGTCGAAGCGGAATCGCTCAGGTGCGACCAGTGATCCTTTCTGGGTGACATGATCCCCCAGCTTGCGGCGCAATGCCTCATGCAACAGGTGGGTCGCCGAATGATTGGCCCGTAAGGCACTGCGGCGCTGGTGATCGACATTCAGGATGACCTCGTCACCGACTTTCAAGGCGCCGCCGCTGAGAGTGCCCTCATGAACATGCAAATCGCCGAGTTTTTTATGGGTGGTCGTGACAGCCATGACGATATCGCCGCACCTGAGTTCACCACTGTCGCCCATCTGGCCTCCGGACTCTCCATAGAACGGCGTCTGATTAACGATGATGGCAGCATTTGCACCTTCCGGAGCTTCTTCGACCCGCTGGCCATCAACGACAAGAGCAAGAATTCGGCCCTCGGCGCTTTCGCATCCGTAGCCAAGGAATTCTGTCGCCCCCAATTCTTCGCGGATTTCAAACCAAACCTGTTCGGTTGCCGCGTCACCGGAGCCTGCCCAGGCGGCGCGGGCTTCGGCGCGCTGGCGTTCCATGGCCGCGTTAAAGCCATCAACCTCGACGCTCATACCCCGGTTGCGCAGGGCGTCCTGGGTTAAATCCAGCGGAAAGCCATAAGTATCATACAACTTGAAGGCGGTCTCACCGGCAAGCTCGCCACCCTGACCAAGGTCAGCCGTCGCCTCATCAAGAAGTTTAAGGCCGCGATCAAGGGTCGTTTTGAAACGGGTTTCCTCAAGTTTCAGGGTTTCTCCGATCAGTGCCTCGGCCCGGATCAATTCGGGAAATGCTTGCCCCATCTGGGTAATCAGGGCTGGCACCAGTTTGTAGACCATGGGATCCGTGGTCCCGATCATGTGGGCATGGCGCATGGCGCGGCGCATGATCCGGCGCAAGACGTAACCCCTGCCCTCGTTGGACGGCAAGACGCCGTCGGCAATAAGGAACGAGGTGGCGCGCAGATGATCGGCGATGACCCGGTGGGAAACCTTGTGCTCGCCGTTTGCATCCGTTGACGAGGCCTCGGCAGAGGCATGGATCAGGGCCTGCATCATGTCGGTTTCGTAGTTATCGTGGGTGCCCTGCATGACCGCCGCGATGCGCTCGAGCCCCATGCCTGTATCGATCGACGGTTTGGGAAGCTCAACGCGGGTTTCAAGGGTCTGCTGTTCGAACTGCATGAACACCAGATTCCAGATTTCGATAAACCGGTCGCCGTCTTCATCGGGGCTGCCGGGCGGTCCACCGGGAATATGATCGCCGTGATCGAAGAAGATTTCAGAACACGGGCCGCACGGGCCGGTATCGCCCATGGCCCAGAAGTTATCAGAGGTCGCAATACGGATAATGCGGTCCTCGGGAAGGCCGGCGATTTTTTTCCACAAATCAAAAGCCTGATCGTCCTCTGCATAGACGGTGACCAGCAGCTTGTCTTCGGCCAGGCCGAATTCCTTGGTTACCAAATTCCAGGCAAGTTCGATGGCCACGTCCTTGAAGTAATCACCGAACGAGAAGTTACCCAGCATCTCAAAGAAGGTGTGATGGCGGGCCGTGTAGCCGACATTTTCAAGATCATTATGCTTGCCTCCGGCACGCACGCACTTTTGCGAAGTCACGGCGCGGTTATAGTCGCGCGGCTCCGCCCCGGTGAAGACGTTCTTGAACTGGACCATACCGGCGTTAGTGAACATCAGCGTCGGATCGTTCATGGGCACAAGCGGGCTTGAAGCAACGGCGGTATGGCCGTTAGCAACAAAGTAGTCGAGAAACGCCTTGCGAATATCGTTTACGGTTTTCATGAGTGACAATCTAGGCTGGAAGGGCAAGAAACGAAACGTTTTTAAAGCTTAGATGTGGCCCTGTCACAAAAAAACGCGGCCTTCGTATTTGAAGACCGCGTTCTTTGTTTGGGGACCAGTGGTCTGGGGGCACCGGTCCCCTCGGTAACGTAGGCGTCACCGGGAGCCTTTAGCGCCCTACTCGCCAGCTTCTGGCAGGATGTCGGTGGGGCCGTCCGCGTCATCCTCATCATCGGTGTTGTTGCCGGGGTCTTCCAGCATGGCTTCGGAAATCAGGCCCGATTCCCGGCGGATCGCCTCTTCAATGGCGTTCGCGGCTTCCGGGTGCTCTTTCATATAGGTCTTGGCGTTTTCGCGGCCCTGACCGATACGCTCCGATCCGTAAGAGAACCAGGAGCCGGATTTTTCGATAATCCCGGCCTTGACGCCAAGGTCGATGAGCTCGCCGGTTTTCGAGAAACCTTCGCCGTACATGATGTCGAATTCGATCATCTTGAAAGGCGGCGCCAGCTTGTTTTTGACGACCTTGATGCGGGTCTGGTTGCCGACCACCTCGTCACGGTCCTTGATGGCGCCGATACGGCGGATTTCCATGCGGATGGATGAATAAAACTTCAGCGCGTTGCCACCGGTGGTGGTTTCCGGGTTGCCGAACATGACGCCAATCTTCATGCGGATCTGGTTGATGAAGATAACCATGGTGTTGGACTTGGCGACCGAACCTGTCAGCTTGCGCAAGGCTTGGCTCATTAGCCGCGCCTGCAGGCCGACATGATGGTCGCCCATCTCGCCTTCCAGTTCGGCCCGGGGGACCAGGGCGGCGACCGAATCGATAACCAGCACATCAACAGCGCCGGAGCGAACCAGCGTATCAGTGATTTCCAGGGCCTGTTCACCGCCGTCAGGCTGCGAGATCAGCAGCTCATCAATATTGACGCCCAGTTTCTTGGCGTATACCGGGTCGAGAGCATGTTCGGCATCGATAAAGGCGCAGGTGCCGCCGACTTTCTGGGCCTCGGCAACGGCATGCAGGGCCAGGGTCGTCTTGCCGGAGCTTTCGGGGCCATAAACCTCGATCACCCGCCCGCGCGGCAAGCCGCCAATGCCAAGAGCGATATCCAGGCTGATGGAACCCGAAGAGATCACTTCCGTCTCAACCGTTTCACGTTGGCCCAGACGCATGACCGAGCCCTTGCCGAAAGCCCGCTCGATCTGGCCGAGGGCGGCGTCAAGCGCCTTGTCCTTATTCATATTATCCTTCTCAACGATCTTCAGTTCCGGATTTGCCATTGCTCTTACTCTCTTATTCCACAGGGTTACCAACGATGCAATTGATGCTCAGCGTACCCGTTTTGTTCTCATGCGCAAGCACTTTTTATAATGCATTGAAAATAAAGTATTATTTCGTTCATGTTCTTTTTTAGTTCTGCAATAACATGAGTCCATCAATGGGATATTGTTTTAAGCATTAAAATGCCAGGAGAGGCGACTCGCGCGCAGTTTCCCGGTATTCCGGCGGGGTCTTTATGCATATGGTGTAACTGCGTACACATTTCAGGCAGGATTCTTCCATGAGCAACACCCCCAAGCGCGCACTGGCGGCTTTTACCGGCGGTATTTCCAATGGCGAGTATGGTCTTGAGGCGGCTGATATCGTCGCCATGGAGCGTGGTCAGGGGTGTCATTTGTGGGACACGTCGGGCCGCGAGTATCTGGATTTTTCCATGGCCTGGGGCTCCTGTCTGGTTGGTCACGCCCGGCCAGAGGTCGTAGAAGCAGTCACCCGACAAGCACCGCTGGGTTCCAACTTCGCCTTTCTCAACGCACAGGTCATGGAGTTGGCCGAGGAAATTCAGTCCGTTAGTCCTGCCGCCGAACGCTTACGCTTTTGCGCTTCGGGCACGGAAGCCACCATGTACTGCCAACGGGTTGCACGCGGCTATACGGGCAGGCGCAAAATCCTGAAGTTCGAGGGAGCCTACCACGGCGCCAACGAGACCGGTGTGACCAGCCTGTTCCCTAACAAAATGCTCGATTTTCCGACCCCGGAACTGACCAGCGCCGGCACCCCGCACGTTGCCGACCTGTTGCTTGTCGCCCCTTACAACGATCTGGAAACGACGCGCGCCATTATCGAAGAGCACAAGGCCGACATCGCCGCCGTCATCATGGAACCCCTGCAACGTTGCACACCACCACTGGAGGATTTCCTTGAAGGCGTGCGAGCCCTTTGTACGGATAACGACATCCTGTTGATTTTTGATGAAGTGGTGACAGGTTTCAGGCTCGCCTACGGCGGCGCCCAGGAATATTACGGCGTCATCCCGGACCTGATCGCCTACGGCAAGGCGATGGGTGGCGGCTATCCGATTGGCGCTTTTGGCGGTCGGGCGGAGGTCATGGAGATGGTCAACGAGCAGCGCATCGGCGGTAATGACTATGTGTGGATGGCCTCGACACTGGGCGGAAATCCCGTCTCGTGCGCCGCCGCCCTGGCTGCCTTGTCGGTCTACAGGCAACCAGGAACATACGAGCGCCTGCATCAGCTGGGGCGGACCTTACGAAGCGGCATGGCTGATATTCTTGAGAAGCGACAAATCATCGGCCAGATCATCGGCGACGGGCCACTGGCACAGGTGGTGTTCACGGACGCCCCGGCTATCAACTACCGGGGCACCTTCAAGGGCGACAAGAAACTGGCCCGGGCGACCATGCTGGCGCTGTTCAGAAAAGCCGTGTTCCTGAACCCCATGGGCACCAAGCTCTACCTGTCCATCGCCCACGACGAGGCGGTGATAGATGAGTTTCTGGGGCGATTTGACGAGGCTTTGGGCGAGGCTGCGGCCAGTGTTTGAAAAACCCTACCCGCCCATCACATCCTTAACCTTGCCGGCCAGGTCTTTCAGGCTGAACGGTTTGGCCAGGAATTCGATGCTGGTGTCGCGTTCAACGTCTTCGGCGAAGACCTCTTCTGAATAACCCGACATCAGGATGATCTTGATGGTCGGCATTTCGTGGCGGATCAACTGGACCAGGGTGTGACCGTCCATGCCAGGCATGACCACATCGGAAATGATCAGATCAATGTTGTGGTTGGCGCCGTTGTTGATAACGTCCAGTGCTTCCTCGCCGTCACCCGCCTCAAGAACATGGTAGCCCTTGTTGCGAAGGGCACGGGCGCCAAACATACGGACCGCGTCGTCGTCTTCGACCAAAAGCACCGTGCCCTCGCCGGTCAGGTCGCCTTCGCTCTCCCCATCGGCGTGAATGGCGGCGGGGGCGCTCGCAAGTTCTGCCGCCGTTTCCTCGTCGGCCATGAAGCGCGGCAGATAGATGCTGAACGTGGTGCCTTCGCCCGGCGCGCTGTCGACGAAAATATAGCCGCCGGTTTGATGAATAATGCCGTAGACGGTCGACAGGCCCAGGCCCGTACCGGCACCGACTTCCTTGGTCGAGAAGAACGGCTCGAAAATACGTGACAGGTCTTCCTTGGCGATGCCGACGCCACTGTCAGAGACCTCGACCAGGACATAATCATCCGCCCGCATAACCTCGTGACCGCGCTGGGTGGCTTCGCTGACACTGACATTGGCGGTGCGAATTGAGACCGCACCGCCACCGGGCATGGCGTCGCGAGCGTTAACTGTCAGGTTGATAATGACCTGATCAAATTGCCCACGATCCACTTTAAGCAACCACAAATCGCGCTCGTGGTTCATTTGCAGTTCCATATTTTCGCCGATCAGGCGGCCCAGCAAATTGGACAGGTCCGACAGCGCTTCGGTGACATTCAGGATCACCGGCTCCAACTCCTGCTGACGTGAAAAAGCCAGCAACTGGCGAACAAGATTTGTCGCCCTGTTGGCGTTCTGCTTGATTTGCTGAATATCGGAAAAGGACGGATCATCGGGTCCGTGACGCATCAACAACAAGTCGGAAAAACCGATCATTGCGGTCAACAGATTGTTGAAATCATGAGCCACACCCCCGGCCAACTGACCGACCGCCTGCATTTTCTGGGACTGGGCAAACTGTACTTCCAGGTTCTTGTGTTCTGTGGTGTCGATAAAGTGCAAAACAAGTCCCGAAACTTCGCCTGAATCATCTTCAAGACGGCTGGCGTAAAGGGAGGCAATCAGTTCGCGCTCGCCCATGGCCGGCATCCGAACCTCGAGGTGGGAGGCCGGCATGATTCCCATCACCACTTTCGACAGTTGGGCGGCCACGTCGCCACGGTCTTCCTTGCTGATTTGCTCGGAAAACGGCCTGCCAATAACCGAGTCCTGATGAATGCCGCGCAATTTCAGGAAGGCGCGGTTGGATTCCGTCACATTACCCTGCAGGTCGAGTAGCACGATGCCAACCGGCGCCTCGTCGAACAACCAGCGCAATTTATGGGAATTCCCGACCGCCGAGGAGGACATCGGCAAGCCCTGTACCCCGGTCTCGCCACGCCAGGTCAAATCCCTGAGCAACACCGAACGGCTGTAGATCATGTCGCCATTTTCGTCGAGCTGTTCGGACTGTACCAGGCAAGCCTTGAACAGGCTGCCGCTGGGTCCGCGCAGGGTCACATCGCCGCTGACCCCTGATTCGGACGAGCCGGGAGCGGCGTCCGCACTTCCGGCGACAACGAAATCTGAAAAGCGCAAATTTTGGGCACGCAGATCTTCGGCTGTAACACCTAACCACTCAACAAATTTGTTGTTGGCGTAAAGAATATTGCCATCGCCATCGGCCGAGAAAAAGGCGGCTGGAAGATTATCAAGAAAATCGGCGAATGTTTCCCCTTCCCGCGCCCGTGCCGCGTCCATTTCACGGCGCGCCGTAATGTCCCGGCTGCGCCACAGGACATGCCCATGGCGGGCTCCCGGTATATGAAAAGGCTGGGCCGATATCCTGCGCCATTCAAGTGCCCCTGAAGCGCCTTTGATCGACAGTTCGCAATGGCCAGTCCCACCGGCATTGGCCGTGGCTCGCAAGCGGGCAAATTCATCAAGCGCGCTCTCACCGCCTTCCAGCAATTGCGCCAGAGTACCCAAATGATCAATCCGGGTCGGGAACAGTGAAGAGAAGGCCGGGTTGGCATAGACCAGCGGGGTTTCGCCATCAACAGGCAAGGCGGTCACAAAGACAGCCTCCGCGCTGTTATCGATGGCGGCGGCGACAACGTTCTCTATCGAGGTTTCGCGAAGCACTTGATAAAACAACCACAGGGCGGCTGCAAATGCCGCCCCGGCAAGGGCCGTCATGATTGTCAGGAATACACCGCTCGTATTCAGCGCGCCAATGACAATAATGACGCCAAGCAGGCAAAACCCGATGCCGTAAATAATTTGATGAGGCAATCCAAAAGCCAGACCCGCTCTGCTCACGACATCCTGTGTTAACGGCTCATTTTTCACTGTGGCCCCGGCTCTATTACCTGCTGCGGCGGCAAGTCGCCACGCATACGCATGACATAGCCGATCACTTCGGCGACCGCCATATAATGTTCCTCCGGGACTTCTTCATCCAGCTCGACAGAGGCATACAGGGCACGCGCAAGCGGTGGATTTTCGACAATCGGGATATCATTTTCATCGGCGACTTCGCGAATCTTCATCGCCAGGGTGTCGACGCCCTTGGCAACCAACACCGGGGCGGTCATATCGGCCATCTTGTATTTCAGGGCAATTGCGTAATGGGTCGGGTTGGTGATCACAACATCGGCGTCAGGCACTGAAGCCATCATCCTCTGCTGGGCACGTTCCATGCGGATTTGGCGAATGCGGGCTTTCACCTGCGGGTCGCCTTCTGATTGCTTGCTCTCGTCCTTGACCTCCTGCTTGCTCATCATCATTTCTTTTTTCTGGCTGTATTTCTGATAAGCAAAATCGAGGCTGGCGATAACCGCCATGACACCAACAGAAGCCAGCGTGAACCACACGGAAATTGTCAGCAAGCGATCCAGCATGGCGCTCAGGGGGCGCTCCAGGAACAACGACATATCGGTCATAAACGGCCCGGCCACCGTGAGGCCGACAACCGTGACCAGGGTCAGTTTGAGTATGCCTTTGGCGAATTCATTGACAGAGCGTAGCGAAAACATCCGCTTCGCCCCCTTCAGGAGACTTATCTTGCTAACATCGGGAGCAATTTTTTTTGGCGCCCAGATGAAGCCTGTCTGGGCAACGTTTGCGACAAAAGCAAGCAAAACCAAGAGCATCAGGAACGGCCCAATGGCCATTGATATATCAATAAAAACCTGAAAAAACAGGAGTTGAAAATGCTCCCGGTCAAGCGGAACCGCTTCCGGCGCAAAAATGAATTTGGCTCCGATCATGCGAATGTCAGTTGCTATGCCAGGGGCAAGAATCAACAGGCCGAAAGCACCGCCAAGCAGAGACATCCAGCTTTTGATTTCCTGGGATGAAGCGACCTGACCATCACTGCGCGATTTTTCTTTTCGCTTGTCAGTCGGGTCTTCTGTTTTTTGGGCGTCGTCTTCATCAGCCATGTATCAAGGCTCCAGGAATACGATAATAGCGTCCTCGAATTGGGACAAAAAATACATCATCATCGCCGACAAAGATACCATCAGAAAAGACAGCTGACCGGCAATTTGAAGTGGCATCACGACAATAAACACCGGCAAAGCAGGCATCAATCGACCAAGAATACCCAGGCCGACATAGTAGACCAGCGCCGTCAGCAAGAACGGCGAGGATAACTGTACGCCAAGTTTGAAACTGTCGGCGAAACGCCGCGCCAGCATTTCCGAAAAATCACCAAACGACAGCGACTGACCGGGCACGAAAAGGCTATAGCTTTCGATAACCCCACGGATCATCAGGTGATGCAAATCAGTGACAATAATCAAGACCATGCCCAGCATACTTAAGAATGTCGCGATCAGTGAACTTTGCTGTTCGGCAATGGGGTCGCGGATCAGGGCGTTAGCCAGCGAGGAAAACAGGGCAATCAAGGTGCCGGTGGTTTGCAGGGCGCCAACGGTGATACGCGCCACCAGACCGATAAATAGGCCAACAGTAACCTCACTTAACAGCAACAGCATCATGTCTATTTGTGATCCTGGCGCCACTGGCAGACCCCCGACCAGCAGCGGCGTAATAATAAAACAGATCGCCAGGGCAATGGTCAGGCGCACTTTAACCGGAACGTAGGCCGTGCCAATTCCCGGCATCAACATAAACACTGTGCCGATCCGGGCGAACAGCAGGAAAAAAGCAAACAGGTTAATCTGGATCAGGTCTGACAGCATCCAGATCGCTACCCCAGGTTAGAAATTCTGTCGAACAGACCATTGGTGAATTCAATAATCGTTGTCATCATGAAAGGCAGGAAAACAACAACAGCCATAAAAATAACCAGGATTTTAGGAACGAACGTCAGGGTCATTTCCTGAATCGTCGTCAGGGCCTGAAATAAAGCAATGATCAGGCCGATCCCCAGTCCAGCCAACATGATCGGCCCGGATGTTTTGAGAATCACGAAAAGGGCCTGTCGCCCGACTTCAAGAACTGCGACCTCATCCATAACGTCACCCTATACCGGCATACGGAGGATTTCTCTGTAGGCATCAATGATTTTATCACGGATCGAGGTTACCGCGTGCAAGGTCGCCTCAGCTTCGGCAACGGCGGTGACCACCTGATTCATATCGGCCTTGTCCGTAATCGCGGCCATGGAAACCGTCTCACTGGTCTTTTGCACATTGATGGCCTGCTGCAGGGCGCCCTTGACCATATCGGCAAACGGGCTTGCTTCCGTATCACGGGCGCTTAAACCTTGCCCACCGCCCTGAGTCGCCTTGGCATAAGCCGATGCTACATTGGCTGCATTAGAAAGAGGTGCTATGGCCATGTTATTGCTCCTGTAATCTCAATCTTATTAACGGCTCAGAATATTGATGGTGCTCGACAACATCGCTTTTGACGACTTGATGACACTCAAATTAGCCTCGTAAGAGCGCTGCGCCTCGCGCATGTCCATCATTTCCATCATCGTGTTGACATTCGGCGTTTGCACATAACCATCAGCGTCAGCGGCCGGGTGGTTAGGGTTGAAGGATTTGGTAAATTCGGATTTATCCTCGATCACCTTGGCAACCTTGACCGTATCAAGGCCGATGGCGCGATCCAGCGTATTCTTGAAGGTAATAACCTTGCGCCGATAAGGAAGATCACCCGGCGACTGGGGCAAGGAGGATGCATTGGCGATATTTTCTGAAATAACACGCAAGCGTGAGCCCTGGGCGCGCATTCCGGCGGAAGAAATCCGCATCGTTTTCATAAGATCATCCATGTTATCTCATGCTTTCCCTAAATTTCGGTCTGTCGGCCTTACTTGTTGCCGATGGCCATCCTGATCATGTCCAGGTGTTTCTTGTAGAGTTGTGTCGTCAAGCTATGACTGATTTGCGTTTCATTGAGCTTGGCCATTTGTTCTTCGAGAATCACGGCGTTACCATTGGGTGCGGTTTCAAAGGGATTACGCTCGACTTGTGATGAAAAATCGCGGATACGACGGCGGTTGCCCTGGATATGCCCCGGCCCGTTGGCCTCAAGATTCAATTGAGACGCCTCATTACGCACCAGTTCCTTAAAGTTATAAGCCTTAAGATCACTGGCCTTGTATCTTGGCGTATCGGAATTGGCGATATTCTGCGCCAGAACTTCCTGTCGCTGGCTCAGCCAGGACAGCCGGTTCTTGACGATGCTAAAAAGCGTGAGTTTGCCTATTTCCATTATTCAACCAAACGTCTGTATTCCCAACGTCAGGTGCTCCCAAAGCACATGACAGATACCCATTAAGATCATCAGTATCGGACTCCAACGTTTAAGATTGAGTAAACGTCTGTAAAGACTCATAGATTTCGGCAGATGGTCCTTTTCGCGACCCCGCAGCCTTAAATATTTCTTAAGCATGTTGGCCCAGGATCACAGTTGGGAATACGGGGTTTTGGGCATGTGGTTTGAACATTTTGGCAAATGATGAAAACGGCTCAGGTGACGGAGCAAACAAGGGTGAAAAGCGCACCGACGCAGTCGCCGTCGCCCTTGAATATGATCCGGATTCAGAATTCGCCCCCAAGGTTGTTGCCGGCGGGCGCGGCGCCATCGCCGAACAAATACTGCAAATTGCTTTCGCCCAGGGCGTCAAGGTTCGCGAAGATGCCGATTTGGCCGAAATGCTCAGCGCCATTGATGTTGACAGTGAAATCCCGCTCGAGGCCTTCGCCGCCGTCGCTGAAATCCTTTCTTACGTCTACCGGGCCAACGGCAACATGCCTGACTTCATAAACGAAGAAGAGCCCTCCGATGACCCCGACACCCCGGGAGAAACACCATGAACAGCCAGAGCGGTGAGGACATTTTATTGCAAGCGGAGAAAATCTCCTCGCTGATCGCCGCCGCTCGCCATTTGATGGGTGAAGGAAAAACCGTAGATTTATCGAACCTGGAAGGCAAAATCAGCAGCCTGTGCAAGGGGGCCCAAAGCGCCCGACTGGACAATCCGGACGCGGTTAGCACAGCCCTGCAAGCCATTGTCGAAGACTTAAGCCAGCTTGATCAGGAAATGACCAGCCACCACGAAGAGGCTGGCGGACAATCATTGGAAGCCAGCATCAAACGCGCCATTGACGCATATGGCCTGGATAATGAAGAAAGTTAAAACCCATGGACGGCCTTGATTTTAACCTCGCAGATTACATGAAATTCGTTCTCGCCTTTATCTTCGTGCTGTCGCTAATCGGCCTTGCCACCGTTGCCGCCCGGCGCTTCGGCTTCGGTTTGCCAACGACGGCAAGAAATTCAGCCAATCGCCGTTTGGGTATTGTTGAAACCCTGAATGTCGATGGTAAACGCCGCCTGGTGTTGATTCGTCGCGACGATACCGAACACCTGTTGATGTTAAGCCCGACCAGCGAACTGCTGATCGAGAATGCCATCACGCCACCGCAAAACGCCTTCTCCAAGGCGCTCCATGAAGCCGCCAAGGCAACCCAGACACCACCGGAACCTCAAGGGCCGCCCCTGCCAAAGGCGCTGAAACCAGTGGATACAGTGTCTTCCGAAGATGCCGGGGTGGAGAAAAAACCATGAGCCGCCGCAAGTATCTTGTTTTATCGACCGTGACGGCCGCGACCCTTGGCATCATCTGGGTGGCTTTTCCTGAAAGCGCCGCCGCCCAGGCATTGTCACTGGATCTTGGCCAGGGCGGTTCGACAACCAGCACCATCGTCCAGTTAATCGCCCTGATCACGGTCCTGTCGCTGGCCCCGTCGCTGCTGGTGATGGTGACGTCATTTACCCGCATCGTCATCGTGCTGTCATTTTTGCGAACGGCCTTGGGCACACAGCAGACGCCGCCCAATCAGGTTCTGATTTCGCTAGCCCTGTTCGTCACCATGTTCATCATGATGCCGGTTTTCCAGGAGTCCTATGACACCGGCATCGCACCCTTGATTAACGAGGAAATTGACGAGTTCCAGGCCTTTGATCGTTCCATGCTGCCGGTTAAAAAATTCATGATGAGCATTGTTCGTGAACGCGACCTGACGCTCTTCGCCGATATCGCCAAGGTTTCCGATCAGGAAATTAAGGACACCATGCCACTGCGCATTCTGATTCCCGCCTTCATGATAAGCGAGCTTAGGCGCGCCTTTGAAATCGGCTTTCTGATCTTCATCCCATTCCTGATTATCGACATGGTCGTTGCCTCTGTACTGATGTCCATGGGCATGATGATGTTGCCGCCAATTATCATTGCCTTGCCTTTCAAGATCATCTTTTTCGTACTTGTCGACGGCTGGTACATGGTCATTGGATCGCTGGTGAGAAGTTTCGGGACCTGACGGAACCGGGTATGTTTGTCACTCTTGATGAAAAATCTGACTATGACGCCCAAAACGTTTTCAGAAGCGACGCGTGGGTCGATTATAGCGAACAAAAACTGAATGAATTCCTGTGCCAGGTTTTAGCCAGAAAACTGCAAATTCCACAGGCCTACAGTTTTCTTTCCGTTTATTCAAAACAGATATTCCTCCCCGCCGACCAAAGCAAGGCCCTTAAAATATTGGATCTTGGGGGTGGCGTTGGTCAGGTATTTCCGGCCTTGAGACACCTTATGAATGTGACCCGGGGAAAGATGGGCATAGATTACACGGTCATCGATAACGACAAAGCCTGCCAAAGGGGCAGAGAAATATTTTCCGGCAACAGGCCCATATACCTCGCTGACAGTGGCGCAAAAACCAGTATCAGCGAGATTCTTCTGGAGGCTGACAACGTACAATTCATAACCAGTCCAAATGACCTGGAAGCAGATATCGATGTCCTGATTTGCGCCATAACCCTTCCGTACATTGACAATTTATCAGCCATCATCGCCCTTATTGAAAAGAACAAACCCAGGTTCGTTTTCTTCACCTGTTTTTTGGCTCATGACGGTGACCAATCAATAAGTCTGGCCCAGATATTCCCCGACCACAGGGCCTACATCAACGTCACCGCTCACTCAACGACGCAGATCGCATCTTCCCTTGTGGATTTGGGATACCAGAGCATGACGGCGACGGGAAACTATGAAATCGAGGATGTTGAGGGTTTTTCTGAAACTTTTAAACAGCTTCATCCGGGTGTTCGCATGGTCGACTTATGTTTTTCCTCTAGTGTCCTACCCCAGAAATTCATGGCATGAATTTTTGGGATTAGCAGGCCACTAATCTATAAAATCTTGTGTGATGGTTCTAAAGTTCGACGCATTTAATGCGCCGAACTTTAGAACCATCACACTAGCGATAAAACTTGCCGAGTTTCGTAGCTATTTCAGCCCGTTCCTTGGCAATGGACTGCCGGTTTTGAATGATCCGCTTCAGGTCTTCCCCAAAACCCCAATCATGGCCCCCATTGCGTTCCATTTGGTCGTTATAGCGGCGTTGCTGGTGTTCAAATTCGGCATCGGCCTGTGCAAGTTCTTTATCAACTGCCTTGAGCCGATCAATCTCGAGCTCGTTCTTTGACATCAAAAACCTACTGTTCAGTTTGCTTCATCAGGCAGCCAGGTAGTGCTCATCTTTTTTCGCATTGGCATTTGCAGGCGTCTTTTTGAACATTTCGCTGACGGGTTTTTCTTTGCTGGCTGCGTCACTGAACAGGCTTTTGATAGCGCGGACAGCCTTGCCGAACAGGCGGGCAAGTTCCTTGGAGCGCGCATCGTGGGCGGCTTCCATCACCGCAGCATGGTGAAGCTGTAACAAGTGATCGTTGGCAATATTTTTCATCTTATGGCTCCTTGATTTGGATCAACATCAATTGTTGAATTTGATAAAGCCAATATAGGGTCTTTATATTTCGGGATAAGCGCCAATGCTGCAACGCAGCTTCACGTCTGACGCATAGCTTGGAGGAATTCTAGTTTATGGCGCTGAGTTTAAGTTCGTTCAGGCGCTCCTGATAGGCATCCATGAAAGTTTGGAAGTTCTCCACATCTGCTACCTTGCCGGCGATAGAGGAAAAACTGATCAGCCCCAGGGTCTGCGGGCTGGCAATCAGCCGGAAAGCGTCGCGAAACTGGGTGTCGTCCATGGCGACGCCAAAATCGCGGCGCAACCGGTCAATGCCGCGCTCATTGCCGCTTAATGTCATGGCGATGGCCTGGTTGAGCACAAAACCGCCTTGCAGATCATCCAGCGGCTGCCCTGCCTTGGCCTCATAAGTTCTAAGCAAGCGGCTGAGGATTTGTGAAGCCTGTACCCAGTCGTGTTCGTTCCAGAATATTTCCTGACGCAACAAGTCGGCATCCAGAGACTTATCGTCTTTAAGCAATGCCAGGGCATCTTCGATACGCTCCTGACCCATCAGTGAACGGGCCCTCAAATGTTGACGCTGAGCGGCAAGTTCTTCGGGCAGATCTTCGCCGTCTGACTCATCAAGGGTTTGTATGGCCTGCTCATATTCGTGGGCAAGAATGTGGACCAGCGCCAGTTGCGCCCCGACACGGGCCTTTTCCACCCCTTCCAGTCGGAATTCCACCTGCCCCTGCAAAAGGGCAGAGGCACGGTCGAGTAAATCAACATCGACAAGCCTGTCGGCAAGGCGGCGGATCATCTCATCCCCCTTCTCGCCCGGCGGTGTCAGTTCCTTGAATTCATCATACAGGGCGATGGCGGTGATCGGAGCCAGATCATCAGCTTTGTCATCAAGATACAGTCCGGCAAAAGCGTCCGTCATCTGTTGGGTCACTTCGGGAGCTTTTTCATTATCGCGAAAATGAGTCGCCGCCTGACGCATGGTCCGCAAACCATTCCGGTAATCGCCCACTGCCACATACAAATCACCCAGACGGCGCAAGAGTTCAAATTCAAACTCGCCGCCGCGCCACGCGAAGCGCAATTTTTCAAGCTCGATGATGGCTTCAAAATCGTCGATCTGTTTCAATTTCAGCAACAATTCGGTACGGGCAACGGCGGCCTTGGCCCGGCTTGGCCGGTGCGGGCCTTCCTGAACCTCTTCCCATTTACCGACAGCACCATCAAAATCGCCAGACAGTTCGAGCAATCGCCCCTCCACATAATCGATCTCGCTGGATTGGGCCGGGTTGGGGTTATCGGCGCGCATGGCCTCCAGATAACGGTTTGCCTGTTTGATGTCGCCAAGCTGGATGGCGGCGTCTGCAATCAGGGTTTCCAACGGGATTTTAAGGGCCCGCGGATAGGGCCGTGTGATTGCCGCCATGCGCCTGAGGTCAGCCGCCGCACCGTACAGATCACCTTCATAGGCCTGTAATGTAGCCCGCCAGAAACGGGCCTCGTCATTTTTATCCAGGCTTTCATGATGAAGATCTTCACGGGCATCATCATAGCGCGCCATCAACACGTTAATAGCCCCGCGCAGACCACGAAATTCTTCTGTTTCTGCAATTTCCGGGCGATTTTCGGCAACAATTTTAAGGACGCCAAGAGCCTCTGCCCCGAAACCATTGGCAAAATAGAAGCGGGCCACATCCATACGGGCTTTTTCCTGACCCGATGATGAAGCAGTCGCCGCCGCCATCTGATACTTCCACTTGTTTTCCTCGAAAGTATCGAGATTTGCCTGACGCCATCTGTCCAGATCAAACAAGCGGGTCAGCGAGCGGATCATCAGCCCGTCGCCAAGTTTTGCGTCCGCTGCCAGGGCTGCTGCAACCGGGGATATTTGCAAGCCAGAAGCATTGGTCACTTCGACCCCCTGACGCAATGGTCGGACACGCAAGTCGTCGGCACGAGGCTGAATGACCAACCCCTGGGAACTTGCCAGAATGCGGGCCTGAGGATAGTCGTGAGTCTGGGCGATGCCATAACCCAAAGGAATAACCGGGACCACGACAAGGGTATCGCCGATGGCAGGATCAGTCAGCACAATGGCGTTGCCGGGTTCCGTAATCGAAAGGAAAAGGCGCGCACCAATGGGTGAATTGGGTTGCGGGGTGACATCAATGACCGTCGTCGGGGCGATGGGTTGCTGGCGAAATTCCATAATCCAGGCCAGACCGTCGCGTTTCATGGTTGGGTTAATATTTGAAACCGTCGCCAACCTGAGCAACGTGGCGTTTTCATTGGGGACTTGTTCCAAAGAGCGGATGATGTTGCCGCCGGCAGCTTTCAGATCGGCTATATTCATCGTTGTATTTTTATCAAACACAATCCACAAATATCCTGCACGGCGGAATACGGCGGCAGCCACCGGTTCATCCCAATCGATGCGAATTCCAACGGCATCGGCGCCGCTCTCTACAGCCGAAGCCTTGACCGGCTTGCCCGTTGCGCCCGCTGCCACTGCCCCGGCGGCGACCGCTGATGAACCATCAAGAATTTTGATCCCGGCGATCTGGTTAAGGGAAGTCTGATCGGCTTCCGACAGGGCGCTTTTCTTGGTTCGATCAGGCGGGGTAAGCGCCGTCGGCTTACCGATTGCCGCTTGCTGGTCCGGTGCCGGTGCTGGTGCCGGAGCCGCTGGCTCTAGCGCGGCAACCTGGGCGACTTTCTCGACAGATTTTTCCGATACCACTGATTGCGCTGGCGCAGGAGTTAACACAGGAGCTGGCCCGGCGGCTGGCGCGGGTGCGGCAACTGTGACCTTTTTTTCAACTTCCTTTTTAGCAGGTTCCGGGGCCTTTTTTTCCACCTGCGCCACTTGTTTTGGAAGTGCCTCTCCGGTCGGCTTCATCACATCAACAATCACTTTAGAGCCGGAAAGGGAATCACGAACACGGGATGTCTCATCAACCGAGAATGTCACCGAAACACCGCCATCGGTCGCCTGGGAGCTGATCGCAGAAATGAGCTTCGGCGGACGTCGTTGCAACTTGGCAATTGCCAATTGTGCTGGTCGGGAAAAAATGATCGTCGCCGTCCCGCCTGCCTGTTCAAGCCGGTAAGGCACCTTGTTTGGCCAGTCAAAGACGATACGGGTGAAGTCCGTGTGGACACCACTGCGAACATTTACGGCGGGACCCCTGGTCGCTTTCTCAACAGGTGCGGCCGTTGGAGCGGGCGCTTGTGGTTTTGCAGCCTCTGCGGTTGCCGGCTTGGCTACAACTGCTTCAACGATATCGACTACCACAGCCGCCCCCATGTCGAAACCACGTGCCTCATACGAATCCTTCAGGCCAAATACAACGCTTTGACCATCGGCTCCGGGCGCGGCACTGCTCAGATACTTGGATAAATTCCTAACCACCCCTGCCAGGGCGGGTTCAATGGCCCGGCCAAAACTGACAACAAGTTGACCACCGTTTGTTTCAACCTTGTATGGCCCGGGCGAGGACCAGTTAAAAACAATACGACCATAACCTTCATGGGTAGCAGCACGCACCTTGACCGGCTCAGCCTTAACCGCCGTCACGCCAAGGGCGAGAATAGTCAGTCCGATGATCAGACCAGTTTTATAGCGACGATGAAGATGCCGGTTGCCCATCAAAATTCACCGACTGTCGGGAAAACCACGATATCAACACGGCGACCGAGGGTTCGACGTTCCGCCGCGGGCATATCGGGAAGTTCCTTGAAGCGGCTGTCGGCATAACCGAAAGCGACGATGTCTTCGGTGTAACCCGCACGCATAAGAGCGTTGGCCACCGCCGTCGCCCGGCCCATGGACAATTCCCAGTTTGATGTGTAGTCGCTGCCCGTGGGTGGTGCCGGGTCCGTATGGCCATTAATGCCAATCTGGTTGCCGATATTTCGCAGGACACCGCCCAGATTAAACAAAGCTTTTCTGGCGTTTTCGGCCAGCACCGCCTTGCCTGGCTGGAACAGAAGATCACCCGGCAGGGCAATGACAAGGCGATCCTCAAGCCGCATCAGTTGGGAAGAAGCCAATAAGTCATCCTTGGCAACCGCCTCATCAAGTACGGACGTCAAATAATCCAGATTGATTGCCCGCTTGCGGAACAAGGTGGCAATGTTAAAGCTGGCCGTAGCTGAAGATTGCGCCTTGGTACTTGATGGATTGAGGCTCTGTGACAGCGCGTCGATAACGTCGTTCCAGCGATCAACCTTGATATTGGACATGGAGAACAGCAGCACAAAAAAGGTCAGCATCAAAGATACCAGATCCGTGAACGTCAGCATCCAGGCAATATTCTTCTTGGACTCCATGCGGATGTCTTCTTCATCCATCTGGTTGTCAAAGGCGCTCATTTGCCATCCTTTTTATCAATTTTGATAAATTTCAGGCGGGTCTCGTCACTGCTTCGCACGAAAAACCAGATGTTGGTCTTTTTAGGATCACCCGGCTGTATGCCGACGGCAACACTATCGGGCGGCACCCCGCGTGACATCATTTCGCGCACAAAGGCACCCGCACGCGACATTTCAAGGGTTTGCCCAATAGGCATTATTTTTCCCGTTTCGTAGGAACTGCCAATGACGAATTCCATATCAAAGCGGAACCCGGGCGGGCGACCACTGAGCGATGCGACGATCCGGTCAAGTAGTGGTTTTTGGGATTCCCTTATGTTGGCCTGATCTGTTTCAAAAAGGATATCGGTTGCAAGTTGCACACGCATCAGGCGGCCCGGCTGAACAACATCAACCTTGGTTACCTGAATGGTCGTCGAGAAAATATTGGTTACCTGTTCCTGGAATTGCTGACCGGCCAGGACCTCGCCTTGAGAATTGCTGACGGCGGTCAGCCGCAGGCTAGGTGGCAGGATTGTCGTAAATGAAGATGAAAGGCTATCCATCGCCGCTTGCGATTTTACATCCTCGATGGTCGAAATACTGACAAGCAGAATAAAAAATGCCAGAACAAGCAGATACAATGCCAAAAACAGCGCTAGGCTGCTTCCGCCGTGGCCTTCTGTGGGATCGTGAAACTCCTCTTGCAAGGGCATGTGGTCCTAGTGGCTTAGTCGAAACTTGCTAATAACGCGTCGATTTCCGCCTGGGATTTGGCCTGTTCGCTTGCTTGCGGGCCATTTAACAGATCTTCGTCTGTGATTTCTTTTTTACCTTTTGAAGCTGCCTTCTTTTTTGAATTTTTAGCCTGGCTTGTTGAATTACCGGCAAAAACAGCAACCAGATCGTCGACTTTTTCCTCAATCTCTTTAAGTGTACTGACGACTTTGGTTATGCGCTGGCCGGTAATATCCTGAAAACCGCAGGCCTCATAAATGCTGGTTGTCGCTGCCATCAATTGATCGGCATTTTTGCCTTTCAAACCCGACATGACTTCTTCGATTATTTCCGTCGAATCCATAATCAGGTTGGTGGCGTCAGCTGTAGCCTCGATAATAGCGTCGAGTTCACCAGATGCAGTCGGCAGGAAATCCTCTTTGACCTCATCGGGACTAAGAGCGGCGATTTCTTTTTTAGCGTCCTGAATGTATTTTGCCAGAGCCTCAAGTTCAGCGAAAAGATCAGATGTTTTGGGTGCTTTACCCTTGACCGATTTCATCACTTTACCGACAACTCTCGCCGCTTTGCGCGCCTTGGTCGTACCGACTTTTTTCGCTGCTGCTTTTTTTTCCGCAGACTTTTTAGCGACGGCCTTTTTTACAGGCTTGGTCACACGGGTAGCTGTTTTTTTTGCGGTAGGCATGGCTGCCTCCTAGAATTCTCCAAGCACACTGGTAATCTTGGATTTCAAAGTTTCCGCATTGAACGGCTTAACAATATAGTTCGATACACCAGCTTCCTTGGCGGCGATCACGTTTTCAGACTTACTTTCCGCCGTAATCATGATGAAAGGCAGATGTTTCAGTTTGTCATCGCCGCGCACTTCTCGAAGCAGTTGAATACCCGTCATTGGCTCCATATTCCAATCAGAAATCACCATACCAATATCTTTGGTACGAAGAACTTCAAGGGCCATACTGCCATCGGTAGCATCTTCAATATTGTTAAAATTCAATTGCTTGAGAAGATTACGTAAAATTCTCAACATCGTCTTGTAATCGTCAACGATCAAGACGTTCATATTCATATCGACAGCCATTTATCACTCCATCATAGCCAGCCGCAAAATCACATGTAATAAATTCACAAATGTGTCGTTAACATGTGCCCCAATTCCCGTAGTATTAATTAAATCAAGGGGATGGGTATCGCAACCTTTTAAATTTAACCACCAGAACTATTCGTTTCGTTTGGCAAATTCCTTAACCTTGATAATTCAACGGTTATTTCAGTTGCCCGGGCCGGATTCATCTTCGCCATAATCGGCGCCAATTTACGCTCCTTCATGCGTTCACTCACCAAAAGCAGGGTATCCATATCCAGTTCTTCAAAGATTCGCGCCGCATCTTTTGGCTTCATATTCTCGTATATCTTGACCAGGCTCTGGATTTTGGCCACCTGCTGATCATCATAGGTTTTAATCAGCTTTTCGATTGTGCTTTGAAAATTCTTTAATTCGGCAATTTTTTTGTCAATACGCTCTTCGGCTGCCTGCAGCAAGCCGTCACGCATTTCCATCTCTTTTTCCTGCGTTTCAAGGAGTTCCCGGCGATCAGAAAGACGTTGCAACAAGTCAATTTCCGCCTGCGTTAACAACGTCGGATCATTGGTCACCAGACGAGAAACCGCCTCGGGGTCATCCTCATCAGCTGGAACCTGTTCAACCTCTGCCTGGTCTGCTGCTTCACCGTCCGCCGGTGCCTCTGTGCTTTGGGCCCTGGCGCTCGCAACAGATATGGAATCGCCAACCGAAGTGTGACTGTTAAGCGCCCCGTCGACGCCATCCCAGATATTGCCGATACGCACGCTCAACATTAGAACGGCGGCAAAAATCATGGTTGGTAAGAAGCGAAATTTCATAATCTTTTTGAACCTTGCATCAAGAGCACCCTAGCGAACCTGGCGAAGGGCTTCGATCAGATCCCTTTCGGCTTGTGATTTTTGCTCATCGAGTTCTTCATCTGTATTGGCGTCTGCGCCTGCAAAGGCTTTAACACCGGTATCCTTCATTCCCTTGCGCGCTGCAATAGCATCCGAAATTGTTTCAATTCCCTCCACAGGGCGTTTCGGCATAGCCGACGCGGCATCATCTGAGGTATTTCTGGTTCCGCGCACGCCTTCTTCAAGACGATCCGCCGCCAAGGTTCCCCTATCAATCAAAAAGGAAAGATCATCACGCAATCCCTGGGCTTTATTTATACCCTTCTGCAGGACATCGGTTGAGCTCTTCAGGCGTTGTATGCTGTCATCAGCACGCGTTGTTGACTGACTGAAAGTAAGGGCGAGCTTTTCCAGCTCTTCTTTGTGGCGGCGCAAATTACCAAGTTTACGATTGAGCACAACCGCATAACCGATGGTAATCACCAGCAACACGGCAAACGCGATATCAAAACCCAGTGACAATGTCAAAATCCGTCCTCCTCGCTCTGGATCAGGCGGTCCTCGATCTTGACGGCCATTTTCTCGCCTTTTCGACCCATTTTTCCGGTATACAACATCACTTCACCGCAACGCAAATGTACCCTGGAAGTTGGCGTCGCCCCCAGCATCAACTGCGAACCGACCTGAAGTTTGAAGACATCTCCCAGTTTCATGGTCAATTGGTCAAGGACTGCCTCCAATTCAACGTTTGTCAGCCATAATTCCTCAGCCAAATGGGTTTCCCAGATCGAATCACGACCAAACTTTTCACCCATGAACATCTGTAACAGAAGTTCACGTACCGGTTCCAGGGTCGCGTAAGGCAGCATCATCTCAAGCCGTCCGCCACGGTCTTCCATATCGATACGCAATCTGATCACAATGGCGGCATTGGAAGGTCTGGAAATCGTTGCAAACCGGGGATTTGTTTCCAGTCGGTCAAAACGGAACGTTACCGGGCTTAAGGGTTCAAACGCCGCCGATAAATCCGATAACATGACATGAACCATGCGCTCAACAAGGGAACGCTCAATCGTCGTGTAGGGACGCCCTTCAATACGCATGGCTGCCGTACCACGACGCCCGCCAAGCAAGACATCGACGATCGAATAAATCAGTGATGAATCGACTGTGATCAGGCCATAGTTGTCCCATTCCTCGGCCTTGAACACACTCAACATCGCTGGCAAGGGAATTGAATTGAGATAATCGCCAAAACGGATAGAAGCAATATTATCGAGCGAAACTTCAACGTTGTCAGAAGTGAAATTACGAAGTGATGTCGACATCAGACGAACCAGACGGTCGAAAACGACTTCCAGCATCGGCAAACGTTCATAGGATACCAGGGCGCTGTTGAGAATAGCCTGGATGCCCGACGTTTCATCGCCATCATCATGCTCGTCATCGAAACCAAGCAGTGAATCAATTTCGTCCTGATTGAGAACTCGGGTGGATTGACCGGCCCCGCTATCACTGGCCGCCGCGGCTCCGTCGCCACCACCATCACCGCCGTCGCCAGCCATCATGGATTCCCATTCGGCGGCTAGATCGTCCTGATCGTCTCCGTCTCCGCCATCACCGCCGCCGCCACCGTCGTCGTCGTCACCGCCTTCGGCAGCTTCCCACTCGGCCATCATGGCTTCTTGATCGACTTCGTCGTCTGCCGGTGTTGTCATTTGTTGGCTTCCGTCGTCATTAATTTGCAGACCCTAAAGTGACCTACTCGTCACGGGCCCTTGCGGGACCTACTGAACAAGCATTTCTTTAAACAAAACATCGTTGATCTTGGCCGGGGCTATTGCCGCACCAACCCGCTTCAACAATTCTTCACGCAACCTGTACATTCCCGCCGATCCTTTTAAATCCTCGACCCTGAGTTCCCTAAGGTAGACCTGGAAATTATCAACAATCCTGGGCATCACGCGTTCTACTACCGGTACGTCTTCAGGTTTTTCCAGTTCCAGGGCGATCCTTATCTTCAAAAAGGTTGATTTACGTCCCGTCGTACTGAGATTTACCAGAAGCTCCGGTAAATCATAAAAAATGGCGTCCTGGGCAATGGCGTCCTCATCCTCGGCCGCGCCATCACCCGCAATCATATCGATCAGTGGCTGCAGCAAGCCGGTGAAATAAGCCGCCGCCGCGCCACCAATAACCAGCAACAGCGCCAATCCGATGATGATAAAGAGCTTTTTCTTTCCTCCCCCGTCGGAGGATCCACCCTCTTCATCTTCGTCTTCGCCGTCTTCGTCCAGATCTTCGTCTACATCGTCATCGTCGGCCATTGGTTATTCTCAGAAAAACTAAAGTTGATACGGACGAAACAGTACGCTGATTCTTATAGTGCGTGTGAATAAATGTAGACCCTGATGGTTAACAAGTCATTGAGAGCAGGAGCCATATTTCTCCCCCTTCTATTGCTGTTTTACGAACAGTAATCAGCTTGATAGCCAAAATGGGGCAAAAGCTGCCCAGCGACGGGTAAGGAACGTCTGTTGGGCCCTGTCCTGAACCGCCTACATCACCACAAGTTATTGAAATCAAATAAAACTCCTTGTTGGCATGACCTGTGCAAGGTTGCTGTCGGGAACGTGAAGCTTTTGGGAATTAGGATTGTAAGAAATGGAAAATACATCACTGATAGCCGTATCCAGACAGGCGGTACTCCGCCGTTCAATGGATGTCATCGCCAATAATCTGGCAAATATGAACACCACCGGGTTTAAAGGCGAGAAGATGATGTTCGTCGAACATCTGGTTCGCAGCCGTGGCGGTGAACGGATTGGTGGCGATAAACTGGCCTTCGTTCGCGATATTGCAACGGCCAAGGATTTATCCGAAGGGGCCTTCAAAAAAACCGGTAACCCCCTGGACTTGGCGATCAGCGGCGAGGGCTTCTTCGTCCTTGGTACGCCAGGCGGTGAACGCTATACCCGAAATGGTAACTTCCAGATGGACTCCACCGGCCAACTGGTCACCCGCAACGGTGACCCTGTGTTGTCCGACAGTGGTGAACCATTTTTCATGAGCCCCGAAGACACCAGTATCGATGTCGCCCCCGATGGCACCCTTTCAACGGAAAACGGGGTGCTTGGCAAGATGGCCGTGGTCAGCTTTGCCAACAGACAGGATATGCGGGTTGTCGCAGGCGGCATGTACAGCACGACCCAGGGGGCAACCCCGGTCGAACAACCAACAATTGTTCAGGGCATGCTCGAAGGATCAAACGTCCAGCCCATTGCCGAAATGACGCGAATGATCCAGGTCGCACGTTCTTACGAGAGCACCAAAAGCTTTGTTGGTCGTGAGGATGAACGGATGAAGGAAATGATCAAGGAATTCGCTACCCCGGCATAAAAACCGGCACAGCGTTGATTTAACAACGAACGTAAACGCTAAACACAAAGACAAAACCGGCGTAAAGCCGGTCAGAACCTAAGGAAAGGACGGGAAAATGAGATCACTAAATATTGCAGCGACGGGCATGTTAGCCCAGCAACGCAACGTCGAGGTCGTATCGAACAACCTCGCCAACATGAATACCACCGGGTTTATGCGAAGACGCACTGAATTCCACGACCTGCTTTACCAGAACCTGAGACGAGCCGGTTCGACATCTTCGGATGCCGGGACCATCGTTCCATCAGGTGTACAGCTGGGACTGGGCGTCAAACTGGCGGCGGTTTACCGAATTCACGAACAGGGCAACCTGAGCGCCACTGACAACACCTTCGACATGGCACTTCAGGGCAAGGGTTTCTTCCAGGTACAGCTTCCTGGTGGTGAAACCTCCTACACCCGTGACGGCACATTCCAGTTAAATGCCAATGGGGAAATTGTCACCCACGACGGCTACAAGTTGATTCCCGGTATTACAGTGCCATCCAACGCCATTGACGTCACCGTCAATGCCAGTGGTGAAGTTTTGGCCAAAATCGAAGGCAAGGTGAAGTTATCCAACGTTGGTCAAATTCAAACGGCTGTTTTTGCCAATGATGCCGGCCTCCAGGCTATGGGTAACAACCTGTATACGGAAACACCGGCATCGGGCAGTCCCTCCACCGGAGCCCCCGCTTCGACCGGTTTCGGTTCCATTTTGCAGGGGTTTCTTGAAACTTCCAACGTCAACGCCGTCGAGGAAATTTCCAATCTCATTTCCGCCCAGCGGGCTTATGAAATGAATTCGAAAGTAATCCAGACTTCCGACGAAATGATGGGCACCGTCGCCAACATGAGGTGAGGAGTTTAGGAAGATGATGAAAAGATTACATGATCACCCGCCAATGTTCCTGGGCCTCGTTTTAAGCCTGTTGTTGCTGCTCGCCTTTGTCGTCCCTGCGGCAGGCAGCGAAAACGCCCGGGTGGCTTCTGAGCCTGCTTTGGATCAGGTTGTTTTGCGCCAGAACATCACTGTCGACAACACGCTTGTTATGCTTGGCGACTTTTTCGACGGGGCCGGGGAAAAGGCGACCATTGCCGTGGCCTATGCCCCGGAACCCGGGAAGCGGGCCGTATTCGACGCCAACTGGTTGTACCGGGCCGCCAACGCTTACGGTCTTAAATGGAAGCCTTTGAGCCTGAAACAACAGGCCGTGGTGAAACGCGAAACGGTAACCATTGGTCGCGAGGAAATCGAAGATCACATTCTCGCCGCCCTGATCGACAAGGGCGCCGACCCTGAAATGACTGTGGAATTGAGCAACCGGTCCATGCGCCTTTACGTGCCGTCCAGTTCCTTGGCCAGGGTCATTGTCGAGAACGTTGATTATGATCAACGCACAAAACGTTTTTCGGCTTTTGTCTCAACCCCGGATTCAAAATCCACCAGGGTCACCGGGCGTCTGCAAAAGATGCTGAGTGTGCCGGTTACCAACCGCCGGATGTTGAAAGGCGAACTGATCGGCTCACAAGACATCGTATGGATCAAAACACCATCAGAGCGGATTCAGCCTGATATCGTCATGCACCCTGATGATCTTATTGGCAAGACACCAAAACGCGGACTTCGTTCCGGTTCACCGATCCGCAGTTCAGACGTGCAGCGTCCGGTCATTGTCAAAAAGGGTTCTCTGGTCACGATGATTTTGAAAACCCCGATGATGACCCTGACATCGCAAGGTCAGGCCATCGACAACGGGTCTGACGGGGACGTTATCCGTCTCACCAACACGCAAAGCAATACCGTTATTCAGGCCGTCGTTTCCGGGCCCGGCGTGGTCACCATCACGCCAGCCAGTCACCTGGCCATGAACTAGCAGAGACTTGGAGAAAAATGATGAAAATATCACATCCGGACAAAACACTCAGGCTGATCCCAGCCCTCGTCCTGATGGCTGGCCTTTCTGCCTGCACCAGCACAATGAGCCGGTTGGCGGAAGTCGGCAACGGCCCCGAACTAACCGAGATTACCAACCCGACAGCGCAACCTGAATACCGGCCGGTCAGTATGCCCATGCCGACTCCGGAATTGGCTGAAGAAAATCCAAATTCACTTTGGCGGGCCGGCGCGCGGGCATTCTTCAAGGATCACCGGGCCAAAGAGATTGGTGACATCCTGACCGTATCCATGGACTTCACCGATAGCGCCACCCTGGACAACACGACAACCAGGACCCGTGCTGACACAGAAGACACCGACGTTACCAATCTGTTGGGACTTGAAGCGGAATTCACCAAGGTGCTTCCGCAAGCCCTGGCCAATGCATCGGTGATGAGCTTTGGTAACGCTATGGATACCGAAGGCACCGGCAACATTACCCGCTCGGAAGCCTTGTCGCTTTCCATGGCCGCCGTTGTTACCCAGATCCTGCCCAATGGCAATCTGGTGATCATGGGTCGTCAGGAAATGCTGGTGAACAAGGAAATTCGTGAACTGATGGTCAGCGGCGTTGTCAGACCCGGCGATATCGAATCCGACAACACCATCGCCCATACCTCTATTGCCGAAATGCGCGTCGCCTACGGTGGACGCGGAACCTTAAGCGAACTCCAGAAACCGCGCTGGGGAACGCAAATCTGGGATATTATCTTCCCGTTCTAGATTTCAGGAAACTGTATCTGGACAAACTTAAGGCCGGCGCTGAGCGCCGGCCTTTTTTTGTTGTTCCGTGATAAACCGGGATCAGGGCAACTTAATAAAATCAATCAAAATCGATCAAAGTATCTGCATTAAAATGCAGTTTGATCTAGTCGTCGCGATGGGTTTTTTCCATCCGTTCATGACGTTCCTGCGCTTCGATGCTCAACGTCGCAATCGGACGGGCTTCGAGTCGGGACAGGCTGATCGGTTCGCTGGTTTCCTCGCAGTACCCGTATTCACCTTGCTCGATTCGATCCATCGCTTCATCAATTTTTGAGATTAACTTGCGGGCCCGGTCACGGGTGCGAAGTTCAAGGGCGCGATCGGCTTCAATAGAAGCCCGATCAGAAATGTCGGGTTCCTGGACGCCACCTTCCTGAAGATGCTGCAGGGTTTCGTTAGACTCGCTAAGGAGTTCGCCCCGCCAGGACAAAAGTTTCTGGCGAAAATATTCTTTCATATGCGGATTCATGAACTCTTCTTTTTTGGAAGGTTTGTAATCCGGTGCAAGCGTCACATTCATTGCTTTGACTTTCCCCATCGCATTTCCCAAAGGTAGATATCGACCACGTTAAAATTTGGCGCGGAATATAGGGCTGCAAGCGATGGGCCGCAAGAGGGCTTTTTCATTGACACAGATTTAACTGGATTCAATGTGCCAAAAAAAACCGGAAATTTCCGGCAAAACCACCAAAAACTGGCTTAAATTCTAGGTTTTACGCGTTAATTTGGCGATTTCGACTTCCGCACGCAACTCGATCTCATCAATGATTTCATTGAGCTTGGGATCAACTGTTTGACGTCGATGGGCGCGCATTTTTTGCGCAAGAGAGCTCAATTTCTCTTTTTCGATGGACCCGACAAGCAAATCCCGGCGTAAATCTTCCAGGTGTTCGAGCACGTCGCCGCCATATTGAACGCCCAAACGTCGAGCTCGTTGCTGGGTTTGATCATCAGCCTCCTGGACCGCCAGGATGGCATCCACAGAATTTACGGCGCCTGCCTCTGTTGACGCAGACAGGCCCGCGCCCGCAGCAGCGCCTTTTAGATGTTCGGCGAATGCAGCCCCATGCCCCTGTTCGACTTTCTTACGCGAAACAGAAGATGCCGATTTGCCGGATTTAACCTTCGATACCTTCATCCTTGGAATTCAATCACTTTATAGCGTTTAAGGAAATGGTGTTCGGGTCGAAAAAGAGTTGCCATGAACAAGCCGCCATCATCCCCCATCGGCCCTAACAACTCATTAAAAAATAAGCCTTGTTTGCGTTTACGACAAGCCCTGCACGCTTAAGAAATGCAAGTCAGAGATGCCGCCAACCCGGCAATATCTGCGCCGACCAGGTAGATACGACCATAATGGCCTCCAGCACGATCTTGGGCAGATATAATATCTTTTAAATTCAAATGGTTATCAAGACAAGTAAGTTGGCATCTATTTTGCTTATAAATTAGTGGAATATTCCGTCCGCCATCAGGATATGGCGATGGTTCAATATAGTGGAGTCATTAAAATGCCTGTTTATTCGGCCTTTACAATCCCGTCCCTTGGAATGAGGGCGCAAGCCCATTCTCTGGCCACAATTGGTAATAATATTGCCAATGTGACAACGGGCGGCTTTAAGCGGACTGACACCAATTTCTCGACTCTCCTTAGCAACACCATTGATAAACAATCGGATATTGGCGGCGTTAGGCCCAAGGATTTGAACCAGATCACCCAACAGGGCAACATCGTCATCAGCAACCGTGATCTGGATCTGGCTATCAATGGTCAGGGTTTCTTTGTTCTCAATTCCAGTGCCACCGGTGGCGGTCAGACCTATTACGGACGCGATGGATCGTTTGAAATGGCCACCGTCAACGATATTTCCGTAACCGGCACCCCTTCGGTTGATGCTAACAACAACACCATCGCCAACACCATAATCTCCAAGGACGGTTACCTGGTCGATAAAAACGGCTATTTCCTGCAAGGCTGGACGGCAGACCCGGCCACCGGATTGTTTACCAATACCTCCTTATCGTCCCTTCGCATCGACCCTTATGCCTTTGCTGTATCCGGGCAGACAACCACAACGGCCGCCCTGAAATTGAATTTACCGTCAGCCGACAGCCCCGGAGTCAATCATGTCTCTGAAATCGCCATGGCAGGCTCAGTCGGCGCCCTCGAGGCAGGTGACACCTACAGTGTGACCGTCGATGGCACAACGGTGACCTATACAACGACAGGGGCTGAGGCAAATTTGAATGCTGTACGCGATGCCTTCGTCGCCGCCATTAATGCCAACACGACTGTTGCTGCAGGGGCAACCGCATCGGCAAGTACCGTTGATGGTAAACTTCTGATTACCGGCAAGACTCAGGGCACAACCCTGACGGTTTCCAGCGCAACGACAAACGTCGGTGCCGTCGCCGATAATACAATTTCCAGTTCAACCACCCAGACTGCAAAAGCTGGTGATGCCCAATACTACAATATCAAAATTTATGATTCCAACGGCAATGCCCGTTCCGTCCGGCTTGATTTCACCAAAACAGCGACCAACACCTGGAATTTATCGACCAGCGTCGGCAAGACCCCGGTCGCCCAGGTCGATACGCTGACCCTGGCCGGAACGATCGAGGCTGGCGATGTTTATTCGACAGTTCTCGCGGGCACGACCTTCAGTGTCACCGCCAGTGCCTCCGACACCCTGACCACAATTCGAGACGCCCTGGTCAGCAGCATCAACGCCGACGCCAGCGTTAAAGTTACGGCTGCAAGCAGTGGCTCCGCCGCTTTGACCCTGACCGCCGATACGGCGGGGACATCGTTTACCAACGTACCATCAACAACAAATACCGCTGCCGTCGCCCAGATTGACCGCGTAACAATGACCGGTAATTTCGCCATTGGTGATACCGTTTCGGTGAATGTAAACGGGATCGGGGCCGTCCCATATGCCGTCATCGGCACGGATTTAACTGATAATGGCGGCGACGGCACCGGTACTGACGCCATAGCCCGAAATAATATCGCCATAAAATTGGCAGCAGCTATTGTTGGCAATGGTCCGACGGCAGCCGTTACAACCGCGACCGCCCCGGGTGGAGGAATCGTTTCCCTGACGGCAGTCGCAGCCGGTACGGCTTTCACCCATACGGCGGCCGCCGTCACCGCAACGACTGGTTCAGCGGGTTCATCAACGCCAACCCCGAATATTGCCGCCTTAGGAGATAACACGGCGACGAAAGCCACCCCTACGGCCAACGTATCGCCGTCGGAAACAACGACAACATCCGTCACCAGCCTGGTATTCGATTCCAAGGGAATAATGACATCGCCTGCCTCGGGTTCGGTGTCACTGGCTTTGACGTTCCCGCCCGAAGGATCATCCCCGGCGGCTACCGCCACTGTCGCCATGGACATTGGTGAACTTTCCCAGTTTGCTGGAAACTTCCTGCCATTCAGCTATTCCAGTAATGGTTATGCAGCAGCCAATGCACAGTCGATCCGCTTTGACAGCAAGGGCCAGGTTATCGCCACATTTGATGATTCGACATTTCGGACGGTCTATAAAGTCCCGCTGGCGCAATTTTCCAACGCCAACGCGCTGGAGGAATACAACGGAAATGTTTATCGGGAAACCGAGGAATCGGGTGTCGCCCGGGTCGTCGATGCCGACAAAACAGGCTACGCATCATTCCTGCCCAGCACCCATGAAGTCTCGAATGTCGATCTGGCTGGCGAGTTTACCCGCATGATGATGACCCAGACGGCTTACAATTCATCGGCGACAGTCTTTAAAACCGTCGATGAAATGATCTCTGCAGCCCGCGATCTCAAGCGATAAGGCCTAAATCAGCCAACCCGGCAATATATGCCACAGCTTAACATCAAAGAACGGCATTCTTTACCGGCAACGGCGATGAAATTAGAAAATTTCTGTTTAAAAACAACACACTGACAAAAGTTAATATTTGGCACGATTTTCGCATATTTAAGGGGTGAGAAGCCCGCACAAAACAATTTCAAAGGGCCTGACAGGTTGATACGGAAAGAAAAAATGATCGGCAGAATTAAAATGAATGAATTGGCTCCAACTCCCCACGGCATGATCGAGGTGGGCTGTGTTCTTCGCCCCTTAAAGCGGATTATGCTGCCAATTGTCGCGGGTTTGTTCATCATCATGATCGCCGCCACCGCTGCTCAGTCAGCCTCGCGTATCAAGGACATCACAGAATTTGAAGGCGTTCGCGAGAATATGCTGGTCGGTTACGGCCTCGTCGTTGGCCTTAACGGCACGGGTGACAGCCTCGCCGATGGCCATTTCACCAAGCAGAGTCTGAAAGCCATGCTCAATCGTCTTGGCGTCAAACCAACCGATGCCGGACTTGATTCAAACAACGTCGCCGCGGTCATGGTCACAGCCGAGCTGCCGCCTTTCGCGCGCAAGGGATCTCGCATTGACGTCACCGTGAGTTCCCTGGGCGACTCATCGAGCTTGTTGGGTGGCACCCTTTTGGTAACCCCGATCCTTGGTGCAGATGGCGAAGTTTACGCCGTTTCCCAAGGTCAATTGGCCGTCGGTGGTTTCGCCGCCGCTGGCGCCGCCGAAACCATCACAAAAGGTGTTCCGACCAGCGCCCGTATCGCCAACGGGGCGATCGTCGAGCGTGAAGTCAGGTTTGAACTGGCAAGTTTGAAAAAAATTAAAATGACCCTGCGCAACCCTGATTTCACAACATCCAGGCGTATCGCGCAGGCCGTCAATGCGTTCCTTGGAACCACTGCTGCGACCCCCACTGACCCGACAACGGTACAAATCAGAATACCCAAAGATTACGCTGGTGATGTTTTCAATCTACTGGCCGATATTGAACAATTGCGCATCGAGCCTGACCAGATGGCCAGAGTCGTTATCGACGAACAATCCGGCATTATCGTGATGGGTGAAAATGTTCGCATCAGCACCGTCGCCATTGCCCAGGGCAACCTGACGATCCGCATTACCGAAGCCCAGCAGGTTTCACAACCTGGTCCGTTTGCCGAAGTTGGCACCACGACGACGGTCAACCGCACTGATGTCGCCGTTGACCAGGGCGAAGATCAAAGATTGACCGTTGTTAATGAAGGGATCACCCTGCAAGAAATGGTCAACGGACTGAATGCGTTGGGTATTGGACCGCGCGACATGATCACGATCCTGCAAGCCGTCAAGGCGTCAGGCGCGATGCAAGCCTCCATCGAGGTGATGTAATGAATACTTCAATGACCACAGCAAACGCCCTGCAGGCCGATACGGCGATGATGGCAGCCGGGCGGACAGCAAGGCCCGTCGCCAGCGGCGATGTTCAGCAAATCCGCAAAGTCGCCGAGGATTTTGAAGCGGTTTTCCTAAGCCAGATGCTCAAACCGATGTTTGCTAATCTGGGCGCTGAAAAACCTTTTGGTGGCGGCAGCGGCGAAGATATGTGGCGCTCGCTGCAAGTTGATGAATTCGGCAAAGCCATCTCCCGCAAAGGCGGTATCGGTATCGCCGACAATATTTTCCGTGAAATGCTCAAACTCCAGGAGGCGAATTAGTCATGAACGCAACAGGAAGAATTACTGACCTGATTGAAATCACCGAGCGACTGGAAAACCTTCTGAGTAAGGAAAACAAGGCACTTGGCGATAGAGATGCCAAGGAAGCGACCCGTTATCTTGACGAGAAAAACAATCTGAGCCGCATCTATGAAAGCCGCATCAAAGGCATCATGGACAATCCTGCGGCATTGGCCGAAGTGGATCCGGAACTACGCCAGAAATTGCGTGAACTGGGCGAGAAGGTCAATTTAATGATCCGGGAGAACGCACAACTTCTGAAGATCACCATCGAAGCCAACCGCCGGGTCGTCGAAATGGTCGCCGAGGCCGTTAAATCACAGCAGCCCGGGCCGGGAATCTATTCGGCAAAAGGAACATCCGACAAAGCAGACGTCCATTCTGCACCACGCAATCTGGCGCTGTCGCTGGATCGGTCTCTGTAGAAATTCTGGGAGAATAATTCAATGGGTGGTACAATCACAGGCGCGCTGAGAACAGCACAAAGTGGTCTTTTAACAAACCAGGCGGCCCTTGACGCGGTCGCCAATAACATCGCCAATGTCAATACTGAAGGGTACTCCCGCAAGGAAGTCCAGATTGAATCACGGGTTGTTGCGGGCTCTGGCGTCGGCGTTCAAATTGGCGAAATCAAACGCACCATTGATGAAGGTTTGTTGAAAAATCTGCGTGCGGAAATTGGCAATTTTGAAAAATTTGCCGCCCAAACTCCCTATTACGAACGCATGCAGGAAATGTTTGGCGCCCCTGGCGATAATATATCAATAAGTCACGTCATTGCCGAATTTACACAAGCCCTGGAAACCCTGGCCCTGTCGCCGGAAAAAACCCTGGATCAATCCGAAATGGTGCGCCGGGCCAGTGACATGACCCAGAAACTGCAGGAAATGAGCGCCGCCATACAGGAACTGCGCCTGCAGGCCGATGAGGGAATTTCAGATACAGCAATAAGAATCACCGCCTTATCGAGCGAGCTTGGCGATTTTAACGACAAAATCATCCGTTATGGTTCGACCGGCAGAGACGTTTCAGATCTGCGGGATTTACGTGACGCTTCTTTGGACGAACTCGCCCAGTTGATAGACATCAGTTACTTTTACCGTGCCGACGGCGATGTTGTCGTATTTACCTCTGCCGGGCGCACCCTGGTGGATAACGTTCCTGCGACCCTGACCCATAATGCAGCCAGTTCGGTAACCGCAACCACAACCCTTGCCGAGGGAGACCTTAACGGACTTTATGTCGGCACGGCGATTGTCGGAAATGACATCACCAACAATGTCACCGGTGGTACCGTCAAAGGGTTGATTGATTTGCGTGATACGATCCTGCCCAATCTGCAAAGCCAACTGGATGAAATGGCCGCAGAAATCCGTGATACCTTTAACCAAATCCACAATCGAGGCACCCCTTTCCCCGGCTCCCAGTCGATGTCGGGGTCGCGTGTGTTCGTCTCACCGTCAACACAGACCATCGAACTCGACCCCACCGGCAGCGCCGACGATGTCAACATTTCGTTGTTTACCAACAGTGGCGACCAATCGGCGACAACAACCCTGAACACCATTATGCAGGTCAATTATGGCGGTGCCGGAACCGATGATGATGCCAAGGTTTCTTACGCCGCCTGGACGATTGATGAAGTTGCAGCCCACGTCCAGGGATGGTTAATCGCCAATGGCGCGACAACGGCGACGGCGGCCGTTTCGGCAACCACCGGCAAACTTGATATCAGCCTCAATTCAACCTCACTGAATTTGGCCTTCCGGGACCAGAGCGCCAGCGCAGACGGCAGTTCCGCCGCCGATGCGCAGATCGCCTTTGACGCAAACGCCGACGGTGTCGTTGATGAAACCGTGTCCGGCTTTTCAAATTTCTTTGGCCTGAATGACTTCTTCGTCGATAACCTCGCCGAAAATGTCTTCGAAACCGATGTCATCAGCGCCAGCTTCACCGCATCTGCGGCGACTTTAACAGTGCGCGACAGCAGCGGTATTTTAGGAACCACGGTATCCATCGCCGTTGGCGATAGCCTGAGCACGATCGCCACGAAAATAAACACCGCGACAACAGGCATTACGGCGACGATTGTTCCCGACGGATCAGGTCATCGTTTGCGTATAGCCCATGATTCCGGTTCCAGCATGACCGTTACTCAAGCCGCGGCCAACACCTTGTTAACAACGTTGGGGATGCATAACGGTGATGTTCGTGTCGCCAGCACCCTAAGCGTTCGTAGTGACATCGCCTCGACACCGGCAAAAATCTCGACCGTGGCGGTCCAATGGGACGCCAACCGGGGCGCCGCCGGTGAATATCTTCTTAGTATTGGTGATGACACAACTGCCAGCCAGCTGGCCAGCCTTTTCAAGACCAACAACCAGTTCGATACCTCTGGCGGTATCGCGGCCCTGAACACCACATTCGAGGACTATGCCGCCGCCATTGTCGCCACAAACGCCAATTTAGCCGATGACAACAAAGCTGATCAGAACTTCCAGGAATCCTTAAGAGATAGCCTGCAGTTAAAATCAGATTCATTCCGGGGCGTCAATCTGGATGAGGAAATGTCTAATTTGATCTTGTTCGAGCAGGCTTATTCGGCCGCCGCCAGACTGATCACGGTCATCCAGAAAATGTTTGATGCCCTCGACAGGGCCATCGGTTAGGATGTGAGCAATGAGCCGTATTTCAACACTGTCATCAAATAACGAACTAATTAAACTAATGTTGAAGACGCAATCGCGTCTGCAGGACCAGCAGGTGCAAGTCGCGACCGAAAAAAACAGTCAGGATTATACCGGCATCGCCAAGGATTCCGAGCGCCTGATATCCATCGAGACGACCCGCGCAGTTCTGGACAATTTCAGCAGCACCAACGCCTTGATGGACATGCGTCTTACCGTTACCGGCACAGCCCTGGATGGCATTGACGATGCGTTATCGGAATTTCGCAAGGACTTGATCAAGTTTGAAGCAACAAGCATGACCGGGGTTCTGGAGGTTCGCGACATTCAAAACGTCGCCTTCACGACGTTGCAGACCATGGAGGCCTTCCTCAATACGGACGTTAATGGTCAATTTCTTTTCAGTGGCGGACGAGCCACCACCCAGCCCGTTGATTTGGGCCTGACCACGCTGAGCGATTTGCAAACCAAGTGGGATGGGGCCAATGTCACCTACCCGACCTACCGCGATAACAGTATTCACCCGAAATTAACCGCCACAACGGGTTACCCGTCAAACCCGGCCGCCGGCTTCACGGCCCTTAACTTTACCGCCGGTGCGGGGGGAACCATCGCCACCACAAACGTTACGGCCCAGGTCGACACCGTCACCATCGGCGGCACTGTTGAGGCCGGTGACAAGTACACCGCAACCATCAACGGCACCCTCGTGACCTATACGGTTACCGGTGCCGAGGCCAACCTTGATGCTATTCGGGATAATTTCTTCGCCGCTATTAACACCGCTGCACTCGGGGTTACCGCCGCCGCTGGCGGGGCGGGTCAATTGACCCTGACAGCCGATACAGCAGGAACCGCCTTTACGGCAACGGTCGCCCCCATCAATGGCGGCGTGACCTCCGACAATACGGCGACAATTGCCACCACAACGGCCAATGCCAATGCCTTTGCCAATATTCCCGTTGGCTCCACCATTACCATTTCAGGCGCCGATACCACCGCCAATAATGGCACTTACACGGTGGCTAGTAATTCTGGCGGCGTTATTACCGTTGGGGCCACAGAAACCATCACAACCACGGTAACACCGGATGCCAATGTTGCCGGTGATACGCTCACCATGACTAATAATATGTCCTACTATCAGGGTGACGAGGTCACCCAAACCCATAGCGTCAACAAAAGCAGATCTTTCAACGTTGACCTGAATGGCGTTGATCCGGCCATTGAAAAGGCTATTCGCGGCCTGTTTATTATCGCCCAGGGGCAATTCCAGACTGCTGGTGGCTTGGATCAGAATACATCGCGGGTTTCCGACATTCGTTATTTGATGGATAGCGCCCTGCAACGCAATCCGGGGGGAACGCCTCCTTATGGAACCGAATTGACCAGCAGTCTTGATCAGGTGACCATGAATATTGGTTTTGATCGTGTCCTCATAGACCAAACGAACGCACTTAATAAATCCCTGGTCGCCTTCTACGATCAAAAAGTTGCTGATTTTGAGGATATTGACCCTCTGGCGGTCTATACAAAGATGCTGGACGAACAAACAGCCCTGGAGGCTTCATATTCGGCCATGGCTCGTATTCGCCAGCTCAGCCTGCTTAACTTTATGAACTAACAATAAAGAACGCTTTAAGTGACTGGTTTCAGTGCTTTTACCATTGGGACTCGTGAATAATATATTGTTAAAAACAGCTTTATTTACTGCGAAAAACCATTCCCTGTGGATAATTATCCCCCCTATTAATCACGAAAAATACGCCATAACATATTGAAATTGCACAAAAATAAATTTTTTTGGCATTTTTTAAAAAAAAGGGTGTGTTTTTCTATCTTTTATGCTATTTTGGGTGCCGAAGTGTAGTAGAGATTGTTTTTTCTAGAACAGAAATAGTGGTGCATCAGAATGATGGACTTTAAAGAAATAGGTGGACCGTCTGGACTTAGCGTCACATCGATGCTAGTGCAGAATGCTGTTGCCAAAAATCGGGAGTTAAAGGAGCTCATCGATAAACCGACGCAAAGCGCGGTTGATGAAAAGCCCGATAATGAGAATGCTGGCGCGAAAGTCGAAGAAGCGTCTTCTCAGGAAAGTAGCAACAGTTCCACATTGAACACGGATCAGCCGACTGGTCGGGTGGTGAATGTAGAGGTATAGGTGCCTTGGCATGCCGTTCGGTCCCTTTTCCCTGCGGCTCTCACAAACTTTCATCCCCAAAGGTTTGACGCTTATATCCAGCGCACGGGCTCCACTATGGAAATGCCCGGGGCTTTTGTTTGTCAGCAAGTTATCACGCCTCCTTTCTTCCAGAACCTTCAATAGCCAGCCCCGTTTTTTACTCATTCAAGGAAAATTTAAGCCATCAGAAATACTTAATTAACTAGATTAGACACCATCAAAAGTCTTACCTATGTGGGAGGACATGAGAAAAGGTTACATTTATGGAAGACACTACCCTTTTGGAGCCCTGGTCGGTTAGCGAACACGTCTTCTTCATTGGCGAGATAGGCATTAATCACAATGGTGATATCGATATTGCCAAGCAGTTGATCGATATGGCGAAGAATGCCGGTTGTGACGCTGTTAAATTTCAGAAACGTACCCTTGATATTGTCTATAGTCAGGAAATGCTTGATAGCCCCCGCGAAAGCCCCTGGGGAACCACCCAGCGCCAGCAAAAGGAAGGGCTGGAGTTCGGTGAGGCGGAATACGACGAAATAGACCGTTATTGCAAAGAAATTAAGATCGACTGGTTTGCATCTGCCTGGGACATTCCGTCGCTTGAATTTTTAAAAAAATACAAATGCCCGTTCAATAAAGTGGCTTCGGCCATGACCACTCACAAGGAATTCCTGGAAGCTGTCGCCAGTGAAGGCAAACACACCTTCATTTCGGTGGGCATGTGTACCTATGACGATATTCAGTATGCCGTCGATGTCTTCACCAACAAAAAGTGCCCCTACACCTTGATGCACACAGTTGCAGAATACCCGGTTCCTGAAGAACGTTTAAACCTGCGTGGCATCCAGTATTTGCGCCAGCGTTTTAATTGCCCAGTCGGATACAGTGGCCACGAAGCTTCCGTATCGCCATCCCTGATTGCTGCTGCGATGGGAGCGACTTCCATTGAACGTCATATCACCCTTGAGCGGACCATGTACGGGTCTGATCAGGCCGCCTCACTGGAAGGTCTTGGCCTGACACAGCTGATTTCCCAAATACGAAAAATTCCAATTGTCCTGGGCAACGGGGAGCGGACCATCACCGAAGGGGAAAAATCCGCCGCCGAAAAACTCCGTTATTGGAATTAAGTGTTCCGCCCGTGCCAGAACATAAAACCTATTGTTTTGATATTGACGGCACCTTGTGTACCAACACTGAAGGTGAATACGAAGCTGCGGAACCGTTCGGCGATCGCATCGAGGTGGTTAACCGTTTGTTTGATGCAGGCCACCAGATCCTTCTATTAACCGCGCGCGGCGCCACCACCGGTATCGATTGGCGGGCCGTGACTGAAAAACAAATGACCGACTGGGGCGTTCGTTATCACGAACTGTACCTGACCAAACCGTCGGCACATGTTTATATAGACGACAAGGCTTTCAATTCCGAAACATGGGACTGGCAGGTCCATGGCGGACCACCGCCCTTGCCCGCACAATCGGTTATGGAGCAGGCATCCTATCTTGACGTGACCTATAGCGAAGAACGCGCACCGTTCGGCCCCTATCCGGCCCAATTGGCCACCTGGATCACCGAAAACCGTCTCCCGACCAAGGGACGACTTCTCGACATGGGCTGCGGACGGGGTGAATTTTTATCGGCTTTTTCCAAGTTGGGATTTGATGTCGCCGGAACCGATATCTCGCCATCCGCGCCCATACTTTCGCCTGATTTTGATGTCCGTGTCGCCAATCTTGATAGCGCCCCCATGCCCTTTGAGAACGACAGCTTCGACTTTGTTTTTTCAAAATCGGTGATCGAGCACACACGCACCCCAACCGTCATGCTGAAAAAGGCTTTTGATGTCCTGCGCCCCGGTGGTACGGCAGTGATTATGACACCCAGCTGGACGCATACCCATTGGGGGCCGTTTTATTGTGACCACACCCACGTCACGCCGTTTACCGCCTTGTCCCTGCAAGACGCCTTGCACTTAAGCGGTTTTGAAGGGGCACGGGCCGAGCATTTTATCCAACTGCCGGCGGTTTGGGAAAACCCGGCATTGAAACCGCTCACCTACTTGATACGAAAGCTGCCAATCCCGTTCCGCCCGCACATGGATGCGCCATGGCCGGAAAATATCAACAAATTTATTCGGTTTTCAAACGAAGTGATGCTGTTGGCCGTGGCCCGCAAACCCTTTTCGGCGGAGGCCCAGATCAAATGACATCCCAATGCGCGATCATTCCCGCCCGTGGTGGATCAAAAGGGGTTCCGGGAAAAAACATCCGCACCTTGCGTGGTCACCCGATGATTGCCTATTCGATTATAGCGGCCCGGGAATGCGCAAACATTGATCGTATCATCGTCTCCACAGACAGTCCTGAAATCGCCAAAATCGCCACCTCATACGGTGCCGAAGTACCCTTTATGCGGCCACCCGAACTGGCCGGTGATCTGTCGCCAGCGATTGATTTCATGACCCACGCGCTTGATCAATTGGCGCTTGAAAACGACAAGCCTGACATGATGGTCATGCTGTTGCCGACAACACCTTTGCGCGATTCGGCAGTGATTGACGAGGCCATTACCCGACTGCAACAAACCCCTGAAGCAACAGGACTGCGTTCGGCCCATGAATTGCCCGAACCGCCACAAAAAATGATGGGGATCAAGGATGGCTACTTATGCGGCCTGTTCCCTGATGATCCCAGGCCAGAATACTTCAACTTGCCACGTCAAACCTTTCCGATTGCCTATCACCCCAATGGATACGTTGAAATTGTCCGCCGTGAGACCCTGATCAACGAGGGGACCCTGTACGGCTCAAAAATTCAGAGTTTCATCACGCCCTTCACCATCGAGATCGACGCGCCGGAAGATTTTGACTATCTGCAATATACCATCGATCAACACGGCCACCCTCTGATCGATAAACTTGACACCCTCGGGAAGGCTTGAGCGTTATGGCCGCATTTGATTTCACCCGCACACCGCTCAAAGTTCCGCCCGTTAAGACCTATTTCCGCTGCATCAAAACGGCCATTCCGGTGCCGCAGTCTATCCCCATCCTTGAGAGGCTTTACAAATTTGAATCCCGTTCCATGCATGGCCAAATGCCCATTGTTTGGGATCGGGCCAAGGATTTTCAGGTCTTCGATAAATGGGGCAACTGCTGGATTGATTTCACATCGACCATTTTCGTCGCCAACGCCGGACACGCCAATGACGCCATTAGCACTGCCTTACGCGAGACCCTGGATCAGGATTTGCTGCATACCTACACCTATGCATCGGAAGTCCGCGCCGACTTCCTGCAGGCATTAATCGAATGCACTCCGCCTGAACTTGAAAAAGCCTATCTGGTTTCAGCCGGAACCGAAGCGACAGAAACGGCGTTCAAGCTGATCCGCCTTTATGCCGACAAAAAAAAGAAAAGACGCCACGGGGTCATAGCCTTCGATGGCAGTTTCCATGGCCGCACCTTGGGTGCTGCACAAATCAGCGGTACAAAAGCGGCACGCCGGTGGATAGGATTTGAAGATCCGGATATCTTCCACCTGCCCTTCCCCTATCCATGGGACGAGCAAGGCAACCCGCTAAACGAAAGCGGTCGCATCCGCTTTGAGCGTGATATGGAAAACCTGAAGGAACAGGACATTGATGTTGCCCGTGATCTGGGCGGCGTGATTTTTGAATCCTACATTGGTTGGGCTGCGGCTTTTTTCCCGCCCGATTACGTGCAGGCCTGGGCCGAATGCGCCCGCGCCAACGATTTCCTTATTTCTTTCGATGAAATTCAGTCCGGTTTTGGTCGCACAGGAAAACAATTCGCCTATCAACATTACGACGTCACGCCCGATATCATCTGCTGCGGCAAGGGTATTAGCTCTTCGCTGCCTCTGGCCGCTGTTCTGGGGCGCGCCGATGTCATGGACCTGCCTGATGTCGGCTCCATGAGCAGCACCCATTCGGCAAATCCCTTGAGTTGCGCCGCCGGTCTCGCCAACCTGCGTGAAATTGAACGCCTTGGGCTGATCGAGCAATCCTGTCAAAAAGGAGACATTCTACATCAACGCCTTAAGGAACTGCAGCGACGGTATCCCGACCATATTTCAAATATTCTTGGCGCCGGTATGCTGGCTTCCTTAATTATTCGTGATCTGGATACTGAAAACGGCGGTGGTGAACTGGCCAGCCATATTTGCGAATGCGCCCTGCGTAAAGGCTTGCTGCTTGTTCACACCGGAAGGGAATCAATCAAAATAGGCCCGCCCCTGACAATCCCGGAAAACGCCCTTAATGAAGGGCTGGATGTGTTGGAGCAATCTATCGACGACGTCCTGAAAGGCAGAGCGCGATGACGTCTGTCCGCCACGTCGGTATCGTCGTCAGCAACATGGAAGTGTCTTTGTCCTTCTACTGTGACTTGCTTGGCCTGCATACCGCCGATGTGGTTGCCGAATCCGGACCATTCCTGGACGGACTTCTGGGCATGGACAAGGCCAGGATACGAACCGCAAAACTGGCTGGTTCGGATGGACCGACGCTGGTCGAACTTCTGCTTTTCGACCAGCCAGAGCCAACAGAAGCCACACCGCTTACCGCCATTGGTCCTACTCATGTGGCGCTCAACGTCAGTGATCTGGATCAGATATACCAACGCATGATAGAGGCCGGTATCAATTTTAACGCCCCCCCTGCCCTGTCGCCTGACGGCGGCGCAAAGGTCGCCTTCTGCCAGGACCCGGACGGCACCTTTATCGAGTTGGTCGAGCCACAAAAATGACCGATGTGGGGATCATGCAAGGCCGTTTGCTGCCGCCCTTTGAAGGACGATTTCAGGCCTTTCCGGCAACCCGCTGGCGTGATGAATTTTCATTGGCAAACGAAGCCGGACTTGCCTGCATCGAATGGATTTACGAAAAGCCTCATGATCGACAAAACCCCCTTGGAAGCGAACAGGGGATTGCCGAACTGAAGCAATTGAGCGCCGAAAGCGGTGTCGATATTCGCTCAATTTGCGCTGATTATTATATGCAGGAACACCTGCTCGACCGGGAGGGTGTTCCCCATCAAGCGACAGTCGATCATTTACAATGGTTGATGCGCCAGGCTGCAAAACTGCCGGTCATTTATATGGTGCTGCCTTTTGTCGATGCCTCGTCCTTAAGCACGCCCGGGCAACGCGACGGCATCATCTCCCTGATGACTGATATAGGAGCGCTGGCAAGCAAACTTGGCCTGGAATTACATCTTGAAACAGATCTGCAGCCTGTTGTTTTTAGACAAATTCTGGAGGCCATTGATCAGCCCGCTGTCCGGATGAATTTTGATATTGGCAACAGCGCCTCGCTCGGTTTCGATCCGACTGAAGAATTGACCACCCTTGGGCCCTATCTTGGCAGTGTTCATGTCAAAGACCGCGCCCTTGCTGGCGGCACAGTCCCTCTGGGGCAGGGAAATGCTGACTTGCCGACCTGCTTCAACCTTATCCGTCAAAGCGGTTTTTCCCGCCATTTTGTACTGCAAGCCGCACGGGGTGAAGAAGGTCATGAAACCACCCTGGCAGCAAGCAATCGTCTATTCGTTGAACGCCATATGGCAACCGGCCCGGAATGATGTAGGATTTGTCATGGATTTGTCATGGATTTAGGGTTGCAAGATAAAATCGTCGTCGTTGCCGGCTCAAGCGGGGGTATCGGTCTGGCCATCGCCGACTGTTTTTTAAGCGAGGGCGCCCGGGTGCACATTTCCGCCCGCAACAAGGACAAACTTGAGGATGCCTGCCAGTCGTTACGTGACCAATACGGTGATGACCGGGTACTGCCATATTGTGGCGACCTGAGCGAACCTCCTGCCATCAATGAAGCCCTTGACCAGTGTAACGATCATTTCGGGAGTATTGACGCCGTCGTCGCCAATATCGGGTCCGGAAAAGGTACGACGGGTTGGGATTTGAAAACCGATGATTGGAATTCGATGATCAAGACCAATCTGGTTGGCGGTATGCTACTGGCGTCAAGCGCCGTGCCTTACCTGAAAGGACGGGATAACCCCAGCATCACATTCATTTCATCGATTGCCGGTTGCCAGGCAATCCCGGCGCCAATTCCCTACAGCGCGGCCAAGGCAGCGTTGCAGATGGCCGCCAAGAACCTGTCGCGCCAGTTGGGCGCTGATGATATCCGCGTCAATACGGTTGCCCCCGGCAATGTTCTGTTTGCAGGGGGAACATGGGATCAGAAAATCAAGCAGGATCCCGGACAGGTTAAAAGCTATATAGAGACGGAAGTGCCCCTTGGGCGTTTTGCAGAGCCACAGGAAATTGCTGATTCAGTCGTTTTTCTGGCCTCCCGCCGGGCCCGCTTTATCACCGGCACTTTATTGACCGTTGATGGAGGGCAAACACGATGAGCAGCAAAACCACCATCAGGGACGCTTTCGATCTTTCAGGACAGGTTGCTGTCATAACCGGCGGCGGTGGTTTGCTGGGAACAAAACATGGCGAGGCCGTTCTTGAATGCGGCGGCACCGCTGTTTTAATCGATCTGGATGAAGGGCGTGCGCAATCGGCGGCCGAAGACTTAAACGCCGAATATAACAGTCATTGTCTGGGTCTGGGCGTTGACATTACACAGGCTGATCAGGTTGATGCGGCGTGCCAAAGCCTGCTCGAGAAGTTCGGCCGTATCGATATCCTGATTAACAACGCCGCCAACAATCCCAAGATGGAAAACCAAAATGGTGATGACTTTTCGCGCCTTGAGAGTTTTCCCAGGGACATTTGGGATGCCGATCTGGCCGTGGGCCTGACAGGCGCATTTCTGTGTTCGCGCACCTTCGGGGCGGTGATGGCTGGCGCTGGCAAAGGGGTAATCCTCAACGTTGCCTCGGATCTGGCTCTTATTGCCCCTGACCAGCGCCTATACCAACGAGACGGCGTTGCCGGGGACAAGCAACCCGTCAAACCGGTTACGTATTCCGTGGTTAAAAGTGGCCTGATCGGCCTTACACGGTATCTGGCCACATATTGGGCCGATAAAGGCGTGCGCGCCAACGCCATTGCACCAGGCGGGGTTTATACGGATCAGGACGACGCCTTTGTCGAACGTCTGGCCCGATTGATCCCGATGGGACGCATGGCCAGCGTGGATGAATATAAAGCCGCTGTGGCTTTTATGATATCGGATGCATCGTCCTATATGACCGGTAGTGTCTTACCGATTGATGGTGGACGAACCTGCTGGTAAACCCTTGGTTACAAACCGAATTTTTCCCGCACTGCCGCCGCTACATCAACAAAAGTCGCGTCCCAGTTATCATTGATGTGTTTGCAGAAAAACCGCATGGACGGCGCCCAACCGGGCGCTTCAGGGTTGCCCAACAAGACTTGATGAATATTCATGGCAATGAATGTGAAGACCGGAACGGCAAGACCGCTGGCCAGATAACCCGCTGACGTTGGATAGCTGACAACGAGATCAAGGTTTGAAATCAGTGCCGCCAATTCATCCTGATCATCTTTCAGATCGATATCATCCCAGGTGTGCAGGTTGACTCCGTAGAGCTCCTGAATTTTTGCCCTGTCCTCACTGCATTCGAGATACATCAGATTGATAAAGTCCACCCCGTCGATCGACAGAATCGGTTCCATTTCCTCGATCGTAGATCCCCACTTGTTACGGCCAATAGGGTCATGACCGCTGCGCCAGGAAAGGCCGACCTTTGGCTTGTCTCCTAACGCCTTCAAACGTTCCCCCCAAAAGACTTTTCTGTCCGGATCAGCCTTCAGGAAGGCGTGATCTGGGTCGCTGGGGAAAGAATCGATGGTTGGACGGAAATAACGGCCAAGGTCGAGGACGGGTGTCTGAAAATCAAAGTCAACTTCCCCGGATTCCGCTTCCTCATAGTTTGCCGGGTACACTTTGGCGCCTTCGAAGGAGCGCTGAAACAGATCAACAAGCCGGGCTGAACATTCAATGGTAACTTCTGCCCCTGTGGCCATAATATCGGGGATCATACTGGCGTGGCGAACTTCATCACCTAAACCTTGCTCCCCATAGACAAGGATGCTCTTGCCTTCAAGGGAAGAACCGTCCCATTGCTTTTGCGGAAAATGTCTGACCGGGGATGAAAATTGTTCGTTATCCCAGCGATTTACATAGTTTTCCCAGGCTTCCTCCAAATGGCCATAACAAAACAACGCCAAGGCATAATTGAAGGAGGCTTCCGGTTCATCGGGCAACAGTTCGAGGGCCTTGTGGAACAAGGCGATGACTTCTTCCTCTTCCCCGGTATGGATCAGAATAAAGGCAAGCGTCATCACCGCGGGGGCAAAGTTCGGGGTATCGTTAAGAATGGAACGAAGCAGTTGTTCGGCCTCATCAATTTCAAAGAGAGACTGGTGAATAGCCGCTAGTTCACAGCGTAAAACGGGATTATCGGGGAAAATTTCCAAGGCATCTTTGGTGAATTTTTCGGCTTCGACAAAATTTTCCATCAACCGGAGCGTTGAAGCAAAAGTGGAAATGACCAAAGGCTGATTATTGTCCAATTCCAAGGACTTACCGAGCATTTCAAGGGCATCTTCATCCTTGCGCAGGCGCATAAGGGCCCGTCCCAGGTTAAAATAGATCAAGGGATTGTTTGTCTCGTTCTTGGCAGCTTTAATAAAATATTCGATCCCCTTGTCTAATTGACGTCTGGAGACATAGACGCTGCCGTAATTATTAAGCGTGCCAAAATCGTTGGGATCGATGGCAAGTGCTTTTTCGAAATGCTCAATAGCCTCGTCGAAATCACCATTGATGCTGCAAAGAAGTCCAAGATTACTTAAAGCCCCGACAAAACCAGGATCAATTTTCAGGGCCTCTTCATAACAGGAACGCGCCTCTTTAAGTTGCATGTCATCACGTAACGCATTGCCGTAATTAACCTGGTACTGAGGAGATTCAGGGTTGATGAGAACAGCTTTACCAAGCAAGTCGATAGCTTCAGACAGATCGTCGCCGCCACGCGCCAATTTATTGTCACGCAATAAATTTCCAAAATCGTTCATGACATCTGGATCATCGTTCTTTAGTTCCAGGCTTTGACGATATGCGTGCTCTGCCTTTTTCTTATTCCCTCCCGCCAAGTAAGTTTTGGCGAGGTGGTTATGGAACAGGGGTTGATTAGGATCGCTTTCGATAGCGGTTTCGATCAATTGCGCGCCTTCTTCCCAGAAGCCCAATTGATTAGCAAGAAACCCTAAAAGATGAAGTGCATCCGGATTTTCTGGATCGGCTTCCAGTACCTTTCTGTACAAGGCTTCTGCGGATTCCAGTTCACCTTCATTATGCAATGCGGCTGCACGCTGCATGATTTCAGGGATTGAGGCATGTTCCTGCTGCCCGATGCCATCATCATTTACACCATCATTCATCTTGACATCTTCCTTGGAGAGCGCCGGATTACGGCATTAAAACAGGGGGTGATAGCAACCTATTCAGTCGCCTCGTTGCCTGTAGGTGATGAACGGAAACCAGCCGCAATCTGGCGATTGATATTGATTAAAACATCCAGTTTTGCCCGAGATTGTTCGGCCAAGGCACTATAAGTCTGCTTATCTACAAAAATGCTTAAACTAATTAAATTTGATTTAATTTGTTCAGGTAGAGGGTTTTCTTCGATCATATATGTTTGTATGACCGTCCATATTCTTTGGTTGTAATTCAGAGCCATATAAAATGCTTCATCATCTTCTGTTTCCTTGGCGGCAAGCAGAAGTTGGGCGGCCTTTTCCAGGACGGCGGCATCCGTTTCTCCCGGGCTTTCAACCGTTTTTATGTGGTTATCATATGCGCTATATGGTGAACGGTTCATAGGCCAACCTTTTTGTTAATCCTGGAATAGTACTTTCTTTTCGTATTTTATCAGGGCCCGGGCGTTTTTCAATGCGCCATAAAAATCATCATCCAGAATGCGCGTGCCCAGCTCACTGATAATCTCAATAACCTCCTGAGATGGGCAGGCTTCCAAAAATTGCTTGGTAAGCTCAAAAAAAGTTGGATGGAGATTCTTACTCTCGTCAATTGAACCGGCAAGATACATGAGCAACGCCGTATAATAAATTCGCTTCGCAGGGGTATTGGCATCCTCTTCGGTCAGGATATCCTTTTCCCGCAGAATTGTTGTTTTGCTATGTACCAGAAAAGATGTGCTTTTGGGGCCGTTCTCGATAACAGTGCTACCGATCACCAGCTTTTCATGGGGCTTTAGTCTCAATCGTAAGGGCATTTGTCCACCTCTCACCCATGTTAATAGACTGATTTATTTGACAACAGGTTAATCAAAAAAAAACGGGTGGGAAAAGTCCCCACCCGTTTTCCGTTGTTAGACTTTCTGAACTTACCTGAACAATTGCAAGATACTCTGTTGCGATTGGTTGGCAAAGGACAGAGCAGAAGTACCCAGGGCCTGTCTGGTCTGAAGGGCCAGCAGGTTGGCGGATTCTTCTTCAAGGTTAGCGTTGATCAACAGGCCAGCACCAGCTTCAAGAGTCTGGATCAGCTCATTGGTGAAAGCTTCACGTGATTGCAGAAGACCAAGATCGGTACTAAAGCCAGAAGCCGTGGTCCGCAATGTTGAAAGACCGGATTTGGCTTCGGCGATGGATGTATCGATATTAGCAGCGACACTCCAATCCGCGGTCGCGGCCGTAAAGTTAAGGCCGGTCACGTTCAAAGTCGTCGAAGTAATGGTAATGCTCGTCGACTTTTCGTTGGTTGTTACGGTCAGGTCGTTACCGCCGATGAGGTTAATACCCTTATAACCGGCATCAAGATACAGTTTGTTGATTTCGGCAAGGACCTTTTCAAAGTCAGCTTCAAGTGACGCAACGTCAGTGCCGGACCCCGTAGAACCGTACGTGGTGGTGCCCATCGTGAACATTTGCGTAGCAAACGCTGATGTACCCGAAAGAGTAACCTCAACACCCGCAGAAGAAGTGATTTCAATTTTGTCCGAAGTGGTATTGTAAGTAGCGGTAATACCCGTGTCGGCTGCGGAAATAGCCGTCACGATTGACGCAATTGTATTCGTGGTCGAATACGTTACGGTCGCTGAGCCACCACCGGTAACGGCGACGGTCAAGACTGCAGACGTTGAAACAACAACAGCAGCCCAAGCAGCCGAAACAAAAGTCGAGCCACTATTTGTCGTTGAAGCAACAGCCAAACTGGAGATTTTAGAAACCTGAGTTGAAGCTTCTTTAGCCTGCTCACCAAGTGTCTTGGCCTGTTCAACTAAATTCGTCAGTGCCTCAATACCTTTATCAGCCGCTTTCAACGTCTGAACGGCCTGGCCCATACCGTCTTTAAGAGAGGTAAGGTCAGAAGCACGGTTGTTCAAACTACGAGCCGTAAAGAACGGGCTGGCACCGTCAAGGGCGCTGTTAACTTTCAGGCCGGTAGACAGACGCTCGGACGTACGCTCGAACAGAGCGTTGGTGCTTTGCAGGGAGAGGAGGTTTGTGCGAATACTCGCACTAAGATTTACATCGTTTGCCATAACTTAAAGGCTCCTATTCTAGGATAAAAGCAGGGCTATTCTGCCCTGTGACGAGATTCCTTCTCGTCAGAAACTAAAACGAATCCGTTCCAATTTCTTACCGTGAACTATATGCGCAGTTTTTTTCCGTGTCAAACCCTATTTTGAGTCAAAAAGGGGACAAAATGGCTGAATTAAGAGTCTAATGATTTCAATACATTAGGCAGCAGAATCTGTTTTTTTTGCAATCTGTGGTAAATTTTTGGCAAATCGCAGCGCTCATTACACTTATTCCCAGTAGGGAAATCGCCGGTAACGTGCCATCGGCGAAATTCCTTATAGGATTCGGAATTCCAGATCTCTTCCAATGTGTGGTCACGGACGTTTCCAAAGCTCATTTCGGTGTCATAATCCTGGGTACACGGAACCACCTCGCCATTGGCCATGACCGTAAGCGACGTCCACGGATATTCGCAATATTCGCTGACATAGTGGGATTTGTTCTCTATTTCGTCATCATCTTCAAAATACCAGCGATTATCCTGGCTTTTGACATAATTAAAGACATCCAGCGGGTCGAAAATGTCCATAAACCGTGATTGGGTCTCTAAATCATCATTTGAGACCCCCATAGCGATCATTGTTACGACGATGGTGGTCTTAAACCCGCGTTTCTTCTTCAAATCGATGACTTTTTGGATATTCTCGAAAGAATTGGTGAAATCGTTGCGTTTGCCGCGAATTTTCTTCTGGCCTTCGTCATCAAGGGCGTCAACGGAGAATTTCAACACACCTAGGCCCAATTCCATCAACTGTTCGATTCGCTCAAGATTGATATTGGCCGGCACACAGGAGAAATAAGACGGAATATTGCGTTCCGAACAGGCCCGAACCCGATCCAGAATATACTTATCCAGCAACGGCTCACCGTAGCCATGCAAGGTCACATGGCGGGCAACAATATGGAAATAGAAGCCGTTTTCACTTTGCGTCTCCCGGGTCACCCCATATCGCTGTTCGACGAAATCCCAAAAGTTCTCCAGTTCTTCCTCAGTGTAGGGACGGACCTGGTCAAGGACGTTTTCAAAGATATTGTCATCGATCCATTCATTCTTGCGCGTCATCAGCGTCGTGCGCGGACACATCACACAGCTCATATTGCAATAGTTGGTGGTCTCGATGTTAAAAACGTTGGGTTTGCGGTCGCGCAAAGCTTCCAGGTCATCGATAACACGCTCAGCGTCGCCCGGACCGACACTGCCAGCCAGGATTCGCTCCTTGAGCTCAACTCCGTTCATAAAGAATTCGATACCGTACATCAGTTTCTCCGAAGCAGGAATTCGATATCCGGCGCCAGTTTCTCCGGCGCCCAATTAACGACATTCATATTACATAAGCAGGTATTTTTGGCAAACAAGCCAATTTCACACCTTCCTATACCGTATCACCAAATTCATTAAGAGTTTGCCTAAGCGCGTTTTGCTGCACTTCGCGTTCTTCAGCATTTCGTTGATTCGAGGTGAATTGCATGATTCGCCGTTGCAGTTTTTTGGCGACGGGGGTCTCGCCCCAACCGATTCCCTTATCAGCCATCGCCGGCTCCTCACCGATCAATTGCCAGCAGGCATAAATGCCGTCACCACCATTTTTGATGAACGCCATGCGGAAGGCGTCCCAGGCAATATCCTGCTCGAGGCCCTCAAAGCGGGCGGCAAAGGTGAAACAACTGTTGACCTCGCCGGCCGGTAATTTTTGTGGTCTTAGCAATTCAGACTTGGCCAGCAGGTCCCGGTAGCCGTTACCGGCGGCGATTCGCAAATCGACAAGTTCAACGATGCGCTCGGTTTGCGCCAGCGCCACAGCCCCGGTCAGTTCGGACATCCGATAATTGAACCCGATTCTGTCGTGGCGTTGCCAGTCAGGGTTCTGGAATTTATCCCGGTCGATGCGAACCTTGCCCGAACGCGCCGTCAGGTTGGCAAAGCCGAGCCCGCCGAACTTGCGAATTTCCATGGCCAGGTTTTCATCCTGACAGGTGATCATGCCGCCTTCCCCCGCAACCAGATGCTTGGAGGCCTCAAAGGACCAGGAACCAGCGTCGCCAATGGTTCCGCCGACACGTCCCTTGGCGTCTGTTCCCAGAAAACATTCGGCGCAATCTTCAATGACCTTAAGGTCGAATTCCCTGGCCAGCGCCATGATCGCGTCCATGTCACAAACCTGGCCATACAAATGAACCGGCATGATGGCTTTGGTTTTATCCGTAATTTTTGCCCGAACATCAACGGGATCAAGCAGGAAATCATCCCAGCCAACATCGGCATAAACCGGGGTCGCGCCACAAAACACCGGTGTCACCCCGCACATGATCGGTGACAGGTTGGGAATAATGACTTCATCGCCGGGCCCCACGCCAAAGGCCGCAAGGGCCGCGTGCAAGGTGCTGGTGCCGGAATTAAAGGCGATGGCGAAAGGTTGGCCGAAGGTCTCGGCAAACAGGGCCTCGACCCGTTCGGTCATGGCCCCGTCGGCACCGGCGCGGAAGCCGTTATCGAGGACTTCCTCTATATACTTCATTTCGTTACCTGCGAAGCGCCAGCTTTTACTCATATATCCACCCGCTCGTTAAATTGCTGTTGATTGAGGAGAAACTCCCCCTGGCGGTGCCAGTTAATATCGACCAGCCCCAGTTTCAAAGCCTTCGCGGCAATTTCAGAACCCGGTGCATCCGTTGGCATCACTTCATACACACGACGGAAAAATTCGGCGTCTTCGGGATAATCCAGGGTTAGCCGTACATCCAGTCCACGTTCGTCGTCATTTAAGGGAATTTCTGCGATTCGCAGTCCCGCCGCCTCAATATAACGCGACACCACATCCGTATCGGTCTCCGGATCGGGGGCGAGGGCAAACATTTTATCAACTGCCTGACGGGTAAAAGCATAAGTCAGCAGGCCGCATACGACATCTTCGGGAACTTCGTAAACATCCCCGCCGCCGCCGCCCAACGCATCGGCTGCGCGCTTTGCGACATTAAAATCGACGGCCAGATCATCGCCATCAATACAAACCATGGCATCGGCATCGTGGGCGGCCAGGCAATCATGCCAGCGCTTGATTTTATTTAACCTGGCGCCGCGAAAAACGGCCACTCCTTCGGCTGCGGCAAGGCTCGCCAGGCGATCATCACTGGCATCGTCACTGGTGCCAAAGACAACCTCAAGCCCGGTCAGCTTGGCTCGTTGAATAATAATTTGATACGTCTGCAAGTCGTCGGTTATCTGGGCGAAGCATTTTCCCGGCAGGCGGCTTGACGTCGAACGCGCATTGATGACGGCGATGATTTTCATGACATTCTGTCCTTTGAGATAAAATCGCTAGAAACAGTATCTACCTTATCCCACCCGGCAATGGCAACCTTGTACAGACGGTTGTCATGCTGTTAAAGGTTAGCGATGATTATTCAACGCAACATTCGTGACTATTTGATTCTGGCCGATGAATCCATTCATGCGGCGCTTGGCAAGATCAGCAAGAACCAAAGCGGCTTCGTCGTCACCGTTACAGAAGAAGGCGCCGTCGAGGGGGTCCTGACTGATGGTGATTTCCGCCGCTGGATTGCCTCTGTCGAGGATCTAGACCTGAACATCCCTGTTCACACCATTTCAAAAAAGCAGCCCTTCGTCACCTCACTGAAAAATGACCCGGCAACCATCGCCGCCATGTTCAGCGAGGAAATCCGCTGGCTTCCAATCGTTGATCATAACAATCATATCACCGCCATCGCCTTTGCCGAACGGGGGCGCCTGAGCATCGGCGACTTTGAAATTGGTGAAGGATTCCCTGCCTTCGTGATTGCCGAAATCGGCAACAATCATAATGGCGAAATCGACGTCGCCAAACGCCTGGTCGATGAAGCCAGGCAAAGCGGTGCTGATTGCGTGAAGTTCCAAATGCGGGACATGGCCTCGCTGTATAGAAACACCGGCCAGTCCGACGACATCCGCGAAGATCTGGGCTCGCAATACGTTCTTGATACGCTGGCCCGTTTTCAGTTGGACAATGATGAAATGTTTGAAGTGTTCGACTACGCAAAAGAACAAGGCATCATGCCCCTGTGCACGCCGTGGGATCTGGCCAGCCTGCAACGACTGGAAGACTACGGTGTTGAAGCGTACAAGATCGCCTCGGCGGATTTGACAAATCATCAATTGCTGAGAGCCGCCGCGGCGACATCAAAACCGGTCATCGTATCGACCGGCATGTCCAGGGAATCCGAAATCATCGCCGCCACCGACGTGTTGCGCGAAGCCGGTGGACTGTTCGCCATGCTGCAATGCAATTCCACATACCCCGCCCCCTTTTCGAGCATTAACCTGCTCTACATGGACCGCCTGAAAAACATCGGCAAATGCGAGATCGGTTATTCAGGTCACGAACGCGGTTACGGTGTTGTCCTGGCCGCCATCGCCCGTGGTGCGCGGATCATTGAAAAGCATTTCACCCTCGATCGCTCCATGGAAGGCAACGATCACAAAGTCAGTCTGTTGCCCGGTGAATTCAAGGAAATGGTCCTTGCCATTCGCGATGTCGAAGCCTCTCTGGGCAGCGCAATGGAACGCCAGTTAACCCAAGGGGAGATGATTAACAGGGAAAATCTCGCCAAGAGCCTGACAGCGGCCCGCGATATTCCATCGGGCACCCGGCTAACGGCAGAAATGGTTGAGATCAAAAGCCCCGGACAAGGCCTGCAGCCGGACAGGCTGAACGACTTGCTGGGTCGGGTTAGCCAGCACGATATGCAAAAGGGCGATTTCTTCTTTAGCAGCGATCTTCAGAACAAGCGCGAGGAACCACGGGCCTTTTCATTCAAGCGGCCTTGGGGCGTACCCGTCCGCTATCATGACTTTGTCTCAATGGCATCCTTGATTCCGGCGGATTTACTGGAATTCCATTTCAGTTTCCGCGATTTGGAAGAAAAACCCGAAGATCATTTTAAGGAACCTTTCGATCATCAGCTAATCGTCCACGCACCGGAAATTTTTTCCGGCAGCTACCTGCTCAATCTGGCCGTCGACAATCCGGAAGAAGCAGCCCGGGGGGTTAGCGAAATGCAGCGGGTCGTTGACGTCACCCGAAGCATGAAGCCGTTTTTCCCCAATTCGGATTGCCCGTTGATTATCGCCAATGTCGGCGGCTTTACCGAAGCCGGATTTATTGATGCATCCGAACGCCATGACATGTACGCCCGGCTGGCTGAAAATCTGTCCAAGGTTAACACCGACGGCGTCGAAATCATCCCCCAGACCATGCCCCCCTTCCCGTGGCTGTTTGGTGGACAGCGCCATCACAATCTGTTCGTCGATGCCGATGAGATTGTGGAATTTTGCAATGCTGAGGGCTTTCGTATTTGCCTCGATGTATCTCATTCAAAACTCGCCTGCACCCATTTTAAAACCTCGTTCTCCAGCTTTATTAAAAAGGTCTCGCCTTTTGCCGCCCATTTGCATTTGGCCGACGCGGCGGGCGTCGATGATGAAGGTTTGCAAATCGGTGAAGGGGATATTGAATTTCCTGAACTGGCCGAACTACTGGAAACCTTGTCGCCGAATTCCAGCTTCATTCCGGAAATCTGGCAGGGTCACAAAGATATGGGTAGCGGATTCTGGCTTGCCTTGAGCAGACTGGAAAAGTGGTTCTAGATCAGTTCACGTTTCGTTTGAGCACGTTATGTTCAAACGAAACGTGAAAAACTGATCGATTTATTAAAGTGTGACCGGCTCTAGCGGGACGCACACCACAAGCGCCAAATATCCCGCATTTGTGTGGCAAAGGCCTGGGCAAATTTCTCACCGTTACAAAGGTGTGAGGCGTCCATTTTTTCCCTGAGCCCGGCGCGCAATCCTTCAAGCCTGTCCCCGTCATTGGCAAGCCCAACCGCCAGCCTGACGTAATCATCATGATCACGGGCGATCAGCTCAGGCAGACCAATTGTCGACAAATGGCTGAGCGAATGACGGCTTGCGAAGGTCTGCCCTGGAACGGTGATAACGGGCACCCCCATCCACAAGGCTTCGTAAGTCGTCAGGCCACCCGAATAGGGAAAAGGATCAAGCGCTATGTCCACGTCATTATAACGGGCAAAGAGCGCCTCGTGCGGTGAAGGACCTTCCAGCGTCAATCTTGAGCTATCAATCCCCTCTGCCATAAACATCGCGGTCAGGCGTTCGATGTTTGCGCTTGAATCAATACCTTTGTACTTGATCAGCAGATGTGAATGCGCCGCCCCGTCAAGAATTCTTGACCAGACGGAGACGACTTGCTGATTGATTTTGGCCGGATTACTGAAAGAGCCGAAAGTCACACCATCATTTTTCCTGAACGGCGAAGTTCCGACCTTTGGCGCATAGTCGGGCGGGTCGTAACACAACCAACCATCGGGCATTCTAAGGATGGATTCACTGTAATACTGTTCTTCATCGGCGAGCGTAGAATATTGATCAGACAGATAATAATCGATTGCCGACAGGCCCGTTGTTCCCACATATCCCGCCCAGGAAACCTGCAAAGGAGCAGGCTTGCGGGCAAAAACAAGAAGCCGGTTGTTGGCCGAATGCCCAGTCAGGTCAATAAGGATATCGATCTCATCGTTGAGGATGGTTGTTGTCAGATTCTCATCGGATTCCCACCTGATATCACGCCAGCTGCCGACCGCAGCCCTGTTGCGTTCAGACAAGTCATCGGCGATACAATCCGAATAAACGATGGTTTTAATTTCCTCCTTCGGCAAATTTTCTAACAGGCGAACGGCGAAGTAACCAACCGGGTGGCGCCCCAAATCCGGTGACACAAAACCGATGCGCAAGCGTCGGTCAGGGTCAGTGGTGTTTTGATGTTCCGGCCACTGTGCGCGCAACGTCTTGCCATGTTGTTCGTCCCACCGGCTGTGCAGTTGGTAAAGAGTTTCGGCGTTATGACCCAGCCGGTATTGTTCAGCCAGCAGTAAATTTGAATGGGTATCGGCGGATGATGGGCTCAGTTCGAGGGCCTTCCTGTAACTGGCCAGTGTGTCGTCCAGGTTGCCCAAATCCTGCTGCACATTGCCAAGATTATTATGTGCCTCTGCCAGGTCCGGATTAATGGCGATAGATTTTTTATAACTCGCCAGCGCCTGATCCAGCTGCCCCAGATCTCTTAACGCATTGCCAAGATTGTTGAGGGCGTCAACGTAGCCGGGACTGATATGGAGAGCCCTGTTAAAGCAGGCGACCGCTTCATCCAGTTGCCGCTGGTCCCGCAGTGCATTGCCAAGGTTATTATGGACCTCCGCAGAACCTGGATTGCTGGCCAGAATATCCTGATAAATCGCCACGGCCTCATCAATTTTCCCCATTTCACAACAGGTAATGCCAAGGTTGTTTTGCGCATCAACGTAATCGGGTTTGACGGCGAGAGCATTTTGGTAACTAACGGCGGCTTCCTCCAGCCGTTTAAGCTCTCGCAGCGCATTGCCAAGGTTATTATGGGCTTCGGCAAAATTCGGTTTGATCGACACGGCCTTCTGAAAAGCCGTTATGGCTTCGCTGGACATTCCTTTTTCTTTAAGTGCGTTACCCAAATTGTAGCAGGCATCGAAATGCCCGGGTTTGATGGCAATGGCCCGCTGGTAGGACTGAATAGCATCATCCAGTTTTCCCTGACCGCGAAACAGGACCCCCAGGTTAAAATGTCCATCGGCATATTTCGGGTCCAGCTGCAGGGCCTTCTGGAAGGCTTCAATGGCTTCCTCTACCCGTCCCTGATGGGCCAGCTGTTCACCCAGAATGCCATGGTGATTGGTCTTTTTACCTGACTTCTTGGCGGCTTTTGCCTGTAGGCGGCGTTCTTTTCTGTTCATCAAACTGTTCGTTTATTCTTGCAAGTTGAAGGTTTCACGAAGGCTGGCACTGATTTCTGTAAACACGGGTTCCCACGGATCGTTCATTTCCTTGCTGTGATAATGGGTGTTGGGGAACCACATGACATCATCCGTGCCCAACATAATGGTGTGGGATGTTTCGCCAATAAAGCCCAATGTCCGCACACCTAGCGCCCCTGATAATTCCGACACGGTCGACAGGCAAGAAACAACCAGATCAAGGCTGGACATCAAGGCTGCGACACCGTCGATATCGTCCTTCAGGTCGAGATCTTCCCAGGTATGAATGGTGACCCCGTAGTCCTGTAATGCCTGGGCGATGTCAGCCTCGGCATCGGCGTACACCAGACTGATAAAATCGACGCCCGGCGTTTTCAACAGGGGTTCCATTTCCTTGATTGAGGCGTAGAAGTGGCGGGAGTCGTCTTTAACGACGGAACTGTTCCAGTTGAGGCCGATTTTCGGCCTCGAACTCAATGCGGCCAATCTGGCTTGCCACAACGCCTGCTTTTCAGGGTCTGCTTTCAGATAGACATAATCATCATCAATGGTCGGAAAGGATTCAAGGGTTGGGCGGATATAGCGCCCCAGACTGGGCAATGAGCAGTGAAAATCGTAATGACGCTTGCCGTGCTCAGCTGACGCATACGGGAAGGTACGCACCTCCGCACCTTCAAAAGAGCGGCTGAATAAATCGACCAGACGTTCCGTACATTCGATGGTCACCTTGCCCCCTTGTTTCAAAACATCGGGAATCATGCTGGCGTACAGGATTTCATCGCCAATACCCTGCTCGCCCCACAGAATGATTTCCTTGTCATTCAAGGGTGTGCCATCCCACAGGGGATGCTTGAAGTGACGGTGTGTGGAAAGATAACTGCTGGCCTTATCCCGCCATTCGTAGCGCTGCCACCCTTGCGTTAAATCTCCTTGTTCAAAATGAACCAGCCCCAAATTGAGCTGAGCATCGGCAAAATCGGGTTTTAACTCCACGGCGCGCCGCCAATGCGCTTCGGCTTCTTGGCGTTTGTCCATCTGGCGCAACACATGGCCCAGGTTATTATGGGCTTCGGCATGTTCGGGCTGGGAGTCGATGGCATGTTGTAGATGCGTAACCGCTTTTTCTGACGGCCCCTTGGTGCCCAGGGCATTGCCAAGATAATAACTGGCCTCGGCAAGATCCGGGTTTATTTCAAGGGCCTTTGCGTATTGTTCCGCTGCTTCATCGACCTTGCCGGTGCCTTCCGTCGCAATTCCAAGATTGAAATGGGCTTCGGCAAATTCCGGATCGGCATCCAGCGCTTTGCGATAATAAACAATGGCCTCTTCAGGTTTGCCCATGACCCGCAAGGTATTGCCTAAATTATAATTGGCCCCGGTATAATCCGGATTGATGTCCAGGGCCTTTTTATAGTGGGTGCTGGCCTCTTCCAATTGCTTCCGGTTTTCCTTAAGAACGCCGAGATTGTAATAGGCTTCCGCATATCCCGGATTGAATTGCACCGCCAGATTATAGTGTTTGACGGCCTCGTCCATGCGCTCAAGATCTTTTAAGGTATTGGCGTAATTATTGTGAGCCAGGGCGTTATCGGGCTGAATTTCCAACACTTTGAGGTGATGCGCCACCGCATCGTCAGGTTTCCCAAGGGCGCGCAACGCAGCCCCCAGGTTGTTATGGGCCTGCGGGTAACCGGGTTGCAGAGTCAAAGCCCGGTTATAATGGGTAACGGCTTCCTGATGACGGCCCGTTTCGGCCAGACTGTTGCCCAGATTGTTATGCAGTTCGGCGTTGTCAGGATCGACCGCCAAGGCCTTGCCGATAAGATCAACAGCGCGCCCGAAATCACCCTGTTGCATGGCGATCCCACCGAGCAGTTGATTGGCGAACCTGTTCGCGGGATCAATTCTCAAAACCTGATGATAAGCATCTTCGGCCTGGCTTATCTGGCCGGATTTTTGAAACTGAACCGCCTGCTGCAACAACGGCACGATGTCAGCTGGCACGCCCTTTTTAGCCTGCTTTCTATTTTTTTTCGGTTTGTTGAGGTGACGTTTTGATTTGCGACTCATGAAAATATTCAGCCCACTATGCAAACGGTTTCAGGGAATAAATAATACAGAAACTCAATTTGGGTCGATCATGTCAAAAAATCATTACCGTTGGGTAAACTCTAATACCTGAACAACCCGACACGCAGAAGGGTTTAGAGCACTTCCGGGCTAATTTAAATTCATTCTAAAAAGCATTGTGCTGTGATTTTTTTAAAGTTATGCTATATTAACCTTCGCTTTCTAGAATTGAACCAGCGGACAACATCAGAATGATGAACGTCAAGACATTGAAAATCAACGCTCACTCTTGTATCCGGAACGCTGTTCCGGCGTTGGGCGTTGGCAAAAATTTCCGTTTGACGCTGCCGCTTTATAAGCTTCGCCAAGACTGCGGGGCTAAGCTGACACGGAGACTATAGCCATGCGCGTTCTACTCGTCGTTTACGATAATGATTCATACACCCACCTGTTTCCCATGGGACTTGGATATATTGCCGCCGTTCTTGAGAAAGATGGCCACGATGTTGAGGTTTACAGCCAGGACTACCATCACTATCCGGATCCCCATCTGACCCGGTATCTTGACGAACATAGCTTTGACGTCGTCGCCGTCAGCGTTATCGCAGGGTATTATCAGTACAGGAAGCTGCTCTCCATATCCGCTGCGATCAACGCATCGAAACAGCGCCCAGTTTATATGCTCGGCGGATATGGCCCGACCCCTGCCCCGGAGTTTTTTATTAATAAAACCGGGGCCGATATCGTTGTCATGGGCGAAGGGGAAAACACCGCTGTCGCCCTGATGAAAGCGCTTGAAAACAAAACACCGCTTGCCGATGTCACCGGCATCGCCTTCAAGGATGGCTCAAAGGTAACTGAGAACCAACGCCGTCCCTTAATCGAGGACCTGGACAGCATTCCCTGGCCCGCCTATCACAAATTTCCCATCGAATATTACCGGCTCGAAAAAGAACCGCGTTCCCAAGCGACGGACTTTGGTATGCCGATGATGTCGGCCAGGGGTTGTACGTTCAAATGCACCTTCTGTTACCGCATGGATACGGGGTATCGGGCCCGCGACCCGATCAATCTTTTGGATGAAGTTGAATTCCTGCATAAGGAATACGGCATTACCTATGTGTCCTTTCAGGACGACCTGTTGATGTCGTCGGTTTCTCATACGGAAAATGTTTGCCGGGAGTTCAAGAAACGCAACTTGCCGGTAAAATGGAACTGCAACGGGCGCCTGAACTATTGCTCCGTCGAACTGGTCAAGATGATGAAGGACTCTGGTTGTGTCTTCATCAACTACGGTATCGAATCAATGGACGATCAGGTCCTGAAGAACATGAAAAAGGGCTTACGCACCGACATGATCGTTAAGGGCATCGAGATGACCCTTGAGGCCGGTATCAGCCCCGGCCTGAACATGATGTTCGGTAATATCGGCGACACCCGTGAAACCCTGAAAAAGGCCGTCGACTTCCTGGTTAAGTATGATGACTTCGCGCAGATGCGCACCATCCGGCCGGTCACCCCCTATCCCGGTTCGCCCTTGTATTTTGACGCCATCGACAAGGGCCTGATCAAGGACATCGAGGATTTCTACGAGAACAAGCACGTCAATTCAGACCTGCTGGCGGCCAACTTTACCGAGATGAGTGATGATGAGGTGTATGAATGCCTGACCGAGGCCAACACCACGTTACTGAACAATTATCACGACATGGCTAAAAAGCAGGCGCTGGATCAGGTTACCAATCTTTACAAGGATCGTCAGGTTGGCTTCCGGGGGTTCCGCCAGCTTTAAGTCATGGTTTCCTTGCGATGGCGATGAGAGTATCCGACCAGTTTTTCTGGCACAGAAAGTCTTTGTAAGCGGCGTCGAAGTCTTCTGTCGGGATATCATTGAAAATCTCGTGACCGCCGGGTTTGCCGTGACGCAACCAGTGTAAATGGTTGGCATAACCAAAACGCTGGAATGGGGTGATGTCAATATCAGTGAAGCCCGCTTCCTGCAGGTAATGATCAATCGTTTCACGGGTATGAAGGATCAGGTGTTCGCTCCAGAAGCCGAAATCGTAAAACGCTTCCAGTTCCATTTGCTCAATCAGAAAATCCCTTGCATGGGGAATCTCAACAATAATAACGCCACCGCTCTTCAGCCGATCCCAGGCGTCCTTTAAATGGGTAAGCTGGTCTTCCAGATGTTCAAGAACATGAAATATGGTGACGACGTCAAAGGATTCTGCAAAATCAGAAAGAGATGGTTTGACCTTCACCGCCTCACCAAGACGCTTTTCAATGTCGTTTATGCACTCGCGCCGCAATTCAACGCCGCTCACCTTTGAGGCAACACCAACGCATTGATCCAGAAACAACCCGTGACCGGTGCCGAAATCGCAGATGGATCTGTTTTCAAGAAGTGATCGAAATTGATCAAGACGGCGTTCTTCATCTTCCAGCTTCTTCGACCGGATGACACCACTGTCAAGGGTATGAGAAAGATGTTCATCACCATCCAGATCGCCACCATCGCCGGATTCCGTATAGAACCGCTGATCGGGAATTTCACCCAGAAAGATAACCCGCGTTTGACGATCGACCAGAACCGGAATTTCCATGTCCCGGGTACGATGGTGAATAACCTCGATACAGTCGGGCGACACCAGATTGCATTCTACCAATGAGCGGTAAATTGAATTGGTCGCGTATAATTTATCCAGATCCGGTTTCATCTTATCCAACAGAAAAACTACCTTTATATTTGAATTTATACTGCCCGTGGATGATATCGTCCATATGGCTGCAGCGATAGTTTCCAATGACAACGCATTATTAAGGAAAGGGATTATTAACTTGCTGCACATTAAAGTCAGCACAGCTTATTGACTGGCTCGAGAACCAATGGAATGTGGTATAAAGGCTGCGGAAACCATGGATAGCATTGAGCAAGAAATAACCCTGGGAAAAGTTGAAATCCAGGAGGCTAAATACCAACAAGCCTCAGAGCGATTTCAACGACTGCTGGGTGCGCACCCGGACAACCCGGAGATTATACATGGGCTCACCATCATTGCGACAAATTCCGATGATCTTGAAAGAGCCCTGGCCCTGGCCAACAAGGCGGTCCAGCTCGATGACAAAAATAGTGAATTCGCAAACACCCTGAGCGTTGTTCGCTTCATGACGGGTGATAAAGGCGGTGCGATTGATGCACTGACCAAAATCGCTAACGACAATCCAGGCGACAAGGAAGCCCATATCAATTTGGCTGAAATGGCCGGTTCCGCCAACATGCCTGAAGCCGCCTACAATGCACTGGAACAATATTTGAACCATGCCGGAGCAGATGAACAGGTGCTCGATATCATCGGACAAATATTCAACAATTTATTGGCAGATCAACCAGTACCGGAGCGTCCTGACTGACTGAGGCAAATTATGACCTGGCTTTTAATAAATCCGACCAATCATTTTCTCAAAATGTTTCCCACCGGTATCGCCTATGTATCGGCTTCCCTTAAGGCGAACGGCGTTGCGGTCCAGACCCTGAATCTGGAATTCATCCCTGAGGATCAAGTCTTCGACACCATTGATAAAACCCTGGCCGACAAGACCCTGAAAGTCGTCGGTTTGGGTGGCCTGTATTTTGAATTTGACCGAATCCGCAGCATCATTGAACAAATTCGCCGGGTTCGCCCTGACATTACAGTGGTTGTTGGCAATGGTGTGGTCAGCAGCGATCCAAAGTTAATGCTGCCTGCGCTCGGTGCCCAAATCGGCGTTATCGGCGAAGGCGAGGAGACTGTGGTTGAATTGGCGCAAGCGCTGGAAAAGGCAACACCCCTTGAAAATATCGACGGCCTTGCGATCTTTGATGAATCCAAAAACGAGGTCACATTAACACAAGCCCGCAAGGCGATTATGGACATCGATTCCATTCCCATCCCCGATTACGAAGGCTTTGATATTGAGCGTTATCTGGATAGCCAGAACGTGGTCACCTATTACGGTTATTCCTATATGGATAATCCGCGTCCATCCCCCATATTGGCATCCCGCTCATGCCCTTTCAAATGCACCTTCTGCTACCATTCCATAGGCACTTACCGAAAGCGCTCCATGGAAAACTTCTTTGCTGAAGTTGAGATGATGGTCAAAAAATACAACGTCAATTCCCTGCTGATCTATGATGACCTGTTCGCTGTCAAGGCATCGCGACTGGTGGAATTTTGCGAACATATCGAAAAGTATGACCTCAAATGGCAGGTTTCCATGCGGGTTCAAAGCATTGATGACGGCAAGATTGATACCAGGCTGCTCAGGCGCATGAAAGAAGCCGGATGTGTCTCCATCAATCTTGGGCTTGAGAGCGTCAATGAAAAAATTCTCGAAAGCATGGTCAAGAAGACGACAAAAAGGCAGGTCGAGACTGCCGTTCGGATGATTGCCGAAGCAGATTTGACCATGCAGGGAAATTTCATTTTTGGCGATACAGTGGAAACAACAGACACGGCAAACGACACCCTGAACTGGTGGGTTCAACACAAGGAAGCCGCCATTCAGACCGATCCAATTTGGGTATTCCCTGGAACGCCTTTATTCCATCAGGCGCTTGCCGACGGGCACATCGCATCGACCGAAGAATACCTTAATCTGCCCAACCCGGCATTCAATGTCAGTTCACTTGACGATAGCACTTTCAATCAGATGAAGAGCACGCTGGCAGAAATTCAAAATCACCTGAACCGTTTTCCGGGAACACTGAGGGAATTGGAGAAGGGTGCAACGCATGAGGGCCAACAGGGTTACCACATTACCATACGGTGCCCGCATTGCGGTCATGACCACACTTTCCGTGATCATGCAGCCTGGAACCGATTAATGTGCCGCACTTGCGGTGGTCTGTTCGATGTTCCAATCCACAGGCATTTGGGATGGAGTAATTATTCTGTTGAATCTCGCCGCCTTACCTCCAGGGCAACCAGGGCGTATTTCGATGGAAACTTCGGAAAAGCCTATATAGAAGCGCGCTCTGCCCTTTTTGATCATCCTTGCAACAAGGACGCTAATTTCATTGCAGGTACAATAGCCCTGAAAGCCGGTTTCCTAAATCCGGCGGCACGGTTTATCAGCGAGGCTATTCAACAAAAATCGGATCAGGGACACATATACAACAACTACGGCATCTGCTTGTTCGGAATCGGTGAAATCGAACTGGCGTTGCTGGTGTTTCGCCATGCCCAATTGCTTGAAGAGACCATTGATGAGGCCGTGCACAACGAAGCCATGGCGCTTGAGGCGCTGGGGGGTGAGGAAATGAACCTGCAACTGGTCCATGCTCCGGGGCGTCCGCATCGTGACATCGGCAATTTGAAAATATCCGAACCGCCCGTCAATCTGGATGGCTCCACAGTTCCTGCCAAAGCACCTTTCCGGCCACGTTACGCGGCGATGGAGAAACCCAGCCGACGGGACCCCATGACAGGAGCAGCCTGAACCTGGCTTCCTACAGACAATCCGGACTATGGCCCAAGCCTGTGAAAACGTGATATTTTTTCTCTATCACAGCTAAATTTGTCATGTGATAATTTATCTATAGGTGGAGAATACGGCGTTGCAAACCCTCGTGCTTGAAAAATGTAGCCTCTGCGACTCAGCTGATCTGGACGTTATCGCCGATTTGCCGACATTACCGCTTGCCGGCATTTTTATGGAACACCGAAAGCCGGATGTGGTTAAGGGTTTCGATCAGGTCTTCAACATGTGCCGTGACTGCGGCCACATGCAGTTGGCCAATGTTCTCTCCCCACCAGCCCTTTATGGTGAAGGTTACGCCCATCGCTCGTCCGTATCGCATCTGTCAGCCGCTGCCAGCGACTTTTTCATCGACTACATCGGCAAACTGGCGCCAAGCCGGGTTTTTGATTGTATCCTGGAGATCGGCTGCAACGATTTTGTCTTGTTGGAAAAACTCTCAAAGATGGGGAAACAGGTTTTCGGCATTGACCCGATCTGGATTGATGAAACGCCCCAAACCCCCGAAAATGCCACCGTTATTGGCGGCTTTGTCGAGGATATTGATATCGGGGCCAGTCTGGGCTGCAAGCCGGACCTGATCGTTTCGACCCACAATCTGGAACATATTGTCGATCCGGTGGCCATGCTCAGAAAATTACTTGATCTTGTTGCTGACGACGGCCTTCTCGTCATGGAAGTGCCGGATTCAGAAAGTCTGGTCAAAAACCGCCGTTTTGATCAGGTTTCCCACCAGCATATCCACTATCTGACTCTGGCCACGTTCTTGAAGTTGATCAAAGCGGCAGGGGGAAAATACGTCGACCATTCATACAACTACGCCAACTGGGGCGGCTCGCTCAGCGTTGCCTTCACCCGCGACACCGGAAGTGACGAACAACTGGACATCGCAAGCCTAACCACCTTTGAAGTGAGCGCCGATTACCTTGGTTTTAAAGAACAGATGGCGCGATTCATGGATCAGGTCAGCCGCAGTGACCATCCTATGGTCGGCTATGGCGCCGGACAGATGTTGCCGGTGGTCGCTTATCATCTGGACAGTAATCTGGATTTTCTCGACTGCATTTACGACGATGATATGAACCGCAACGGCTTGTATTATCCTTTTATCAGCCCACAAATCACGCTTCCGGCGAAAGATTTATCTCTCGATGATCGAGGCGTCGTCATTACATCCCTTGACGGGGTGCGCGCCATTTCAAACAGGCTGCGCGATTTTTCCCCGCGTTTCATCTACGTGCCGATCTCTGTTTATTAGGGGGTTGAGAGGTGGCCAGTAGAATTCTTTTCATCGGTGGCACACGTTTTTTCGGCAAGCGCATCCTCGCCAACCTGATAGCTCACGGCCATGACGTCACCATGCTGACTCGCGGGGAGCAGCCAGCCCCTGACGAATTTGGCCACCTTGATCATATTTTGTGTGACCGTAAGGACTCTTCCGCGTTTGAAAATGCCCTGGACGGGCGCGATTTTGACGCTGTTATCGACAATGTCTGTTACCAACCGGCAGATGCCGAACAGGCTGTAAAAGTCCTTTCGGGTCGTTGTCAGCGCTATATTTTCACCAGTTCGGTGATGTGCGAACTGAACATTGATGGCCACGATGAGCGCCTATCCCAATATCAACCGGGCGAACTTGACTACGCACGAAACAAGCAGGCGTGTGAGGAAATTTTCTTGAATGCCACGGGCTTCAAGTCCATTGTTTTCAGGCTGCAAAATGTTGTCGGAGAAGATGATTTTTCTGGAAAATCCGGCTTGCTAACCCATCACCTGCTTGGATCAGGCGGCAACCTGCGTCTGGTCGGCGACAAAGACGACCTTTACCAACAAATCTATGCGGGTGATCTGGAGACGATCTATAACCTTGCTGTCGACCTGCCTGCGGAAAAGACAGCCCGCCGATACACAATTGGCGCTGCACCGATAGCTGTCAGTGATTATGTAGCCATTCTGGCAGACGCCCTTGCCTTGAATGTTGAGCTCGAATGGATCAACAAAAGTGACGGGGCCGCCCTTCCTGTGGGTGTTCCCTACCCCATGAATGTCGCCTTTGATTGTTCGGCGCTGGCCCAGGATTTCAACTTCGCCTTTTCGGACTATGCAAAATTTCTCCCCCGTATTGCCCAGTGGTATAAGGCCGATCACTCATGAGCCGGTTTTCAAAAAAGAATGTGCTAATTTATGTGTCTTCCCACTTCGCCTCGGCTGAGGACGGGTTTGGTCTTGGTGACATCATTCGCTTGCTGGCGCTGAGCGCGAATTTTAAGGCCGCCACCATCGGCTGGTGTTCCCATCCCAGCCTGTTCGCGCTGGCCCGGCTCAGCGATCAAATTGACGATATGTTTGGCGAAGAAGACCTTTCACGCAGACTGTCAAAATTCGATGTTGTCCTTAATCTTGGTGACGCGCCGATTGCACGGGGCCTTGATGAAGTCATTCTGGCTGATTTGACAAGCGGTACCGGAACGTTGAAATCCCGGACATTCGATTTACCCGGCCTCGTCGCGGCCACCATCGGTATTGACGCCACAGTTTCATGGCCGCTTGCTGGGACAAAACAGGAAAAACCGACCCACGATGTCGGCTTTAACATGCGTGTTCCGCAAACCTGGCGCATTAAGGAATTGCCGGAAAATCACTGGAACGCCGTGGAAGCGGCCCTTGGGCCTTCGGTTTCCATTTCCAGACAGCCGCCTGATGGTGATCTGGAATCCTATATTTCATGGATTAACAACTGCCGGGTACTGGTATCGGTTGTCGGGCTTGGCTGCCATCTCGCCATGACCCTTGGCAAACCGCTGCTGATACTGTCCGGTCCAACAGATTTCAGCGAGGCGGGGGATTATAAGAAGGGCCGGGTCTTGTATCCGCTAAACCCATGTGAATTCCGCCCCTGCCACCAGCCAACCGGCGTTGACAATTGTGGTTGTATGGGTGCTTTCGATCCGGGCGCCATCGCCGCCAACATCATGGCCATGTTGACAAGCGTTAAGAAGCCCCCAAGATAGAAGGCATGAGCACCGAAACAGCCGTCTACCTGGATTTTGTCACCTTCGAGCGATCCCTCAAGCCTGCGGACAGGGCGTTGCTGGAAAAGCGGCATCTGTTGTTTTCCTATCCGGTGCGTTCGGAAAACGAATTTGAAATGGCCGATTATCCGGTTTCACAGGGGTTGCTAATGGCGGCCTGCGGACAAGTCGGCTGCCAGGTTGATGGGGAGATGGCCCTGATCGCCAGCACCGGGGTTTCATTGCCCGAACAGGCTAAACAGGGCGTCACGCACGTGATCATTCACCCCATGATCAGCAGCATCGACGATCTGCCTGATCTTGTTGCAGCCTATCGTCAGCGCTATCCAGACGCCCTGATCGTCTTGCAGAATTCCGACCAGCATCAGCACGAAAAACTGATTGGCGGTCCGCAAAGCGATGAAATCTCCCATGAGCTGTTGAACCGGCTGCCGCAAGTCGACTGGGTGTTGCGGGGCTTTTCCGAACACGCCCTGATTTCCCTGCTGCTTGGTCTTCCGACACAAGCCGCCATGGGCCAGAATGGCCAAGGCAAGAACCTTTCAGCATTCTTCACGCTGGACTCCCTGCCACAGGATTTTGAAGCAGGCGGGCAAACCAGCAAAGGCCGCTCAATTCGTGTGCAACGATCACGCGGCTGCCTGTCCGGCTGCACCTATTGCATTGAAGGACAGGCAAACAAGAGCATCGAAAGCGAACGCTCGTGGGACGGGGTGCCGATTGAAAATTTCATAGACCGGCTTGAGCGGTTGGGTGAGAAAGGTTTTTTCTTCATCAATGTCATTGATTCCAGTTTCGAGGATCCGGGCAAAAGGGGGCTCGACGACTTAAGACGATTTTGTGGCCTGTTGATTGAACGTAAACTGAAATTCTCCTTCAAACTGCATTTGCGGGCCGAAAATATCGTCAAACTCTGCCCCGATGATCTGACATTAATGAAAAAGGCGGGTGTCGACGTTATCGTTTCAGGGCTTGAATCCGGTGAACAAACGGAACTTGATTACTACCGAAAAATCGCCTCAACCGAGACAAACAGGCAAGCCTGTATCCAGTTGGAAGAGCAAAACTTTTTTTGCAATATCTTCGGCCACATGATGTTTGCGCCGATGACGACAGTTGATATTTACCGCGAAAAAATTGCCTTCCTGCATTCCATCAACCGGTGTTGGGATTTCCTGAATATGACCAACCGTTTACTGGTTTTTTGGGGCACCCGTATTCACCAGCAAATCACTGAAGACGGGTTGGCCGAACGTCAATGCGTGAATCCCGGCTGGGTCGATTACCGTTTTAAGGATTTAATTGTCGGGCAAATCGACAAGCGGGTGAACGAGATGAAAAGGCAACATCCTGAATTTCTCGACCTTAACAATCTTATCTATGATTCAATGAACCTTGAATCGCGGCTTCTCAATCCGGCAAATGCGCACTATCTGGATATGGCGGCGGAACGTTTTGATGTGTTTCGTGACCGCCTGAACAAACGCAAATCCCTGCTTAACGATCTCTACCGTGACGGCTTTCAAAAACTGGCAGGTGACCCTGACGGTGCCTTCCTGGAAGGATGCGACATTGCAAAGGAAGCAGAGTCTCAACGCCAGGATATGGCGTCTTTGCTTAAATTCGCTGATGACCTTGAGGAGAAACCCGAAACGCTGTTTCTTCATACCTGGTTGTCTTCGGTCAACCGTTTCGGCGTTGGGGATTAATCACCATGGCGCTTTCAGCAACCCGGTCCCATGGACAGCAAGATGGACCACAAGATCAATCGTTCAATGTGTTGTTTGAAGCAGTCAGTATTGGAGAGCAGACTAGCGCCAATCGGCTTGTCTGCTCCCCTATATCGATCAATCTGGCTGAAACAGATGGTCGGGTCAGTGATGACATCATCCGCTTTTACGGGACCATGGCGGAAACCGGCGTTGGGCTGGTAACCATTGGTGCATCGGCAGTCTCTGTCGAAGGTGGCTCGACGGCAAACGGTATGCATATAGGCCCTGCCAGATATGAAGACGGACTGAAAAGATTGGCCGATACGATACGCCAGAATGGGGCGCTCAGTTCTGCACAAATCTTTCATGTTGGGGCGCAGGGAAATACTCATTATACCGGTCAGCCGGTACTTGGGCCTTCTGCCTACACCTGTCCCGATATCGGGATCAAAGCGCGGCCTCTGGAAATTCCGGAAATTGAACGCATTGAGGATGATTTCGCCGCCGCTATCCTGAGTGGATTGGCTTCGGGATTTGATTTTGTCGAGGTCCACGTAGCCCACGGCTATCTTCTGCATCAATTCCTGTCACCATTTTTCAACCATCGCAACGACGCCTACGGTGGAAGCGACGAAAACCGCCTGCGCATTATCCGTCAGATTGCTGACAAAGTTACGGCCAAACAGGGTGACGCCTTCAAACGGGTCGGGTTTCGTATTTCCGGCGGCGATTTCACCGATGACGGGATGACGATTGAACGAAATCGGGCCTTCGTAGAAATGATGGAAAACTTGGGCGCGGCCTACTGGGTTGTTTCCGGCGGCATTTACGAGACGGCACCGCAAAAATACGAAGAAATGAAAAGTGGCGGATATTATCGCTGGGCAGCTGAGTTGAAGGCATTCGCCAACGCCCCGGTGGTCGCCCAGGGCGGCATCCGTGACCTGCGGCAGGCACTGGACATCGTCAACACCGGGCAAGGTGACCTGATCGGTATGGCGCAAGCTCTGCTTGCCGACCCGGATATCATTAAAAAAACTTTTTATGGACAGGAAAGCAAGATCATCCCCTGTCTTGAATGCAGCCGTTGCCGATATATCAAACGCGTCGACCTGACCTTCGATTGCGTCCGGCCTGATGGCTATCATCCCGGTAATGACAAATGGAAATTGACGGTTCCTGACTAAACCCTACTGCGCCGCCTTGCCGCCGCTTTGCAGAATTGTCCGCTCCATGACGCCAGAGATATCACGGACCAGATCAGGGCGATCAAGCATTTTAAGAATGGCAATGATGCTGCCAAAGGCGACAATCCGCTTGTGAATAATCTGATTTTCCCAGCCAAAACGTTTTTTGATGAGATCAAGTTCGGCGTCACGGGCTTTATTGAAGTTTGTGCAGATACGTTCGATATCCTGATCCCAGGATTTAAAATAATCAGCAATATCAATTGATTGCCCGCTAAAGGGGTTGGTCCAGCTGCGACTGTGGTAGGGGTATTTTTTGTTCATGGACAGCGGTGATCCGGGATAAACCTCGACCCGCGTCACCAAAGCGATGTCAGCGCCTTTTTCAATAAATTCGGCAACCACCTTGATGGTATCGATCAAGTCCTCGACGGTCGATTCGGGCGGCCCCAGAATAATGTTGATCTGCGGCACCAGGCCTATACCGAGCATCGCATCAAGAACATCACGGCAATCGGTGACGGTAACCCCGATCTTGTTGATGGATGGCGACTTGATTAATTTTTCCGAAAATGTCTCAACACCAAGACTGCATCCCATGCATCCGGCATCGGCCAGGGCTTGCAGCAATTCCATATTGATCTGATGACGGGTGAGCACGTCGGCGATACGGGCCTGAAAATGGAAATGAAAATCTGGCGGCAAGTCGCCTGAATTTTTAGCGGCGATAATCCCCTTACAGAAGGACAGGGCGCGCCTGGCGCCAACACCGGGCCCAACAAGGAAATCATCATCACTGAAGATGACCAGTTTGGCGCCGTATTTTTGATAATGGTGGACGCAAAGATGAACAAGCTGATCCGCATCCAGCATCGATATTTTCGGGATCGCTTCCTGTGAAAATGGCAGGAATGTCTGACTGCTGCAAAATCCGCAACGCCGTGGGCAATGGCTGGTGCCGTAAAGACGCACATGTTCAAAAATAAACCCGGCCCCGCCAACGTCCCTGCCCTTGAAGGACTGCCGTAGATAATCCCAGTATTTCTGGTACGGAACGTCCATTTCAAGGACGTTGTCATAGAACATCTCGCGGAATTTATCGTGATCCATGGTCTCCGCATAATGGAAAACCAGTTCTCCATCCTGATCCCGGTAAGTGATCCCTTTTAGCCCCTCGGCAATGGCAGATAGGTTAACTGGCTCCTGATCCACGTCCAGAACCCGGCGGCAAAATTCATAAAAGGTCACTTCGGCGAAGCCCAAAAAGACAACGTTCAGCGCCGCATCCAGCCACTGTTCGTAGTTCATCGCGGCTTCCTGACCGCCGCCCGCAATAATCACAGGGTATCCCGATTTTTCGGCGCATTTTCGGAACATCCACAGGCGTTCCAGGTCGGCTTCCATCTGATAATGGGTCACACTCATGGCGATGACGGCATACTCACCGCGTTCCGCGTTCTTTATAAACTCGCTATCATCATCGATATCGTAATCAAGAATGTCACAGTCGATACCCCGATTGCGGGCGAATTCCGCTACCTTGAAAATGCCCATGGCCGGGGTCACGTAAACGCCTTCCCGGGAATGGGAATTCATCAAAAGAATTTTGCGTTGGCCTGTCAAACTCACACCTGTGATCCTGTCAAATTTGCCACTGCTTACTTCCGAAATTCTACCACAATTGATGCTTCAGTATTGCTGAACATTAACCTTGGTCATAGTATCAGATGATATCTCTACAGGTGTTCGTCAACAAAATGATCGTGGAAAGCACACACTCTTGAACAGCGCTGAACAGGATTTAAATACAGCCAGGCAGCATCACGCAGCCGGTCAATTTGTGCAGGCAGAGAGCCTTTATCAAAATATCCTGCAAACCGTTCCCGATCATGCTGAAACCCTGCACTTGCTTGGTATTTTGTCCCATCAGGTGGGCAAAGTCGAAAATGCCATTGATTTCATGAACAGAGCCCTTGCCAGCAAACCAGACTTTGCAGAGGCGCACAGCGATTTGGGCAATATGCTGCTTGCCCTGGGCCGGCTTGAAGAGGCTGTAACCAGCTACCAAAAAGCCACCATGCTAAAGCCGGACTTTGCAGAGGCGTACTCGAACCTGGGCATCGCACAAATGAATTTGGGTATGCTGGAAGATGCCGCGGTCAGTTATGGCAAGGCTATCGCCGTAAAGCCGGATTATGCGAATGCCCACTACAATCTTTGTGAAGTTTTGGAGAAAACCAACCGCACCGACGACCTGCGCACGGCCTTGGAAAACGCCAGAAAATATTGCCCCAATGATTATCGCCTGACCCTCAGGGAAGCCCAAATTCTCAAACGGGACGGCAATTTTGCAGCCGCACGAGAATCCCTCGAATCAACACAAACAGGGGCAGAGGATTCCGGGTTCATGGTGGCGCGGGCGTATCTTCTGGGCGAACTGTGTGACCGGCTGGACGATGTGGAAAGCGCCTACCGCTACTTCATGGAAGGCAATATCATCGTCAGCCAAAACCCGCAAATACAACAGATCGACAAAACCACGCCGTTTGCCCGCATCGATGTTCTGGCAGGGCGTTTTAGCGCTGACTGGATTGCAAACTGGCCACAAATTGAATGCAACGACAGCCGCCCGGACCCGGTTTTCCTTGTTGGCTTTCCTCGTTCCGGCACCACCTTGCTTGATACCATCCTGCGCAGCCATCAAGGCATTAGCCTTGTTGAGGAAATGCCGACCATCCAAAACGTCGAACAAGCCCTTGAGCAACTTCCCGGAGCCAATCCAAATGGCTTGGCGGAACTTGACCAAAACAGTCTCATGCACTTGCGGCAGGTCTATTTTGCTGAACTGGACAGGCATCTGGAACCTGCAGAGACCGCAAACATTGTTATCGACAGAATGCCCTGGAACAACACCGTTGCAGGCCATATCAAACGGATTTTTCCGAACGCCCGTTTTATTTTCGCCCAACGCCACCCCTGCGACTGTGTGTTGAGTTGCTTCATGCAGAATTTCCTGCCGAGCGATGCCAACGTCAACTTCCTGAAGCTGGAAGACGCGGCTCATTTGTATGACAAGACGATGAACTTGTGGCAGCAATATCAAGATGTACTGGAACTGGATGTTTGCACGGTACGCTATGAAAATCTTGTGGACTCATTTGAAGAAACTCTGAACCCGATACTTGATTTTCTGGGCATCGACTGGGATGAGGGTTTGCGGGATTACACCGAAACAGCAAAAAGTCGCGGAACCATCAGCACGGCAAGTTATCATCAGGTCACCCAGCCAATCTACAAAAGGGCCAGCGGGCGCTGGCAACGATACCAGCAACACATGCAAGGTGTTCTTCCGGTCTTGCTGCCCTGGGCTAAACGTTTTGGCTATGATGATTGAACAATCCCAACAGGCTGCTAGGAAAACTCCATGAAAAAGACACGAGAACCGGGTTATCAGGAGGCTCTGGATTTGATGCAGGCAGAAGGTCTCATCCCTATGGGCATCACCACGAGCTGGATGTGGAAATATGATCCCAAACGCCTGACCTTTGTTTTTTCCCGCTACAAATTTGTCGCCAAGATGCTGGCCGGGAAAAAGAATGTCCTCGAAATCGGCTGTGCCGATGCCTTCGCCAGCCAAATCGTCCGCCACGAAGTGGAAGCCATGACGGCGGTCGATTTCGATCCCATTTTCATTGAACAGGCCCAGGCGCAAATCAATCCAGATTTGCCCATTAAACTGATCCACCACAACATGCTCGAAGGACCAGTGCCCACAGACTCCATGTTCGACGCCGCTTATTGCTGCGATGTCTTTGAACATATCGATCCGGCAAGCGAACGGGATTTCCTTAAAAACACCCTGGCGACCCTTAAATCAGAAGGGGTTCTGATAATGGGGATACCCTCCCTGCAGTCACAGGCCTATGCGTCGGAACATAACAAGCAGCAACACGTAAACTGCAAGGACGGGGACGAATTCAAGGCGTTAATGGACGAATACTTTCATAATGTTTTCCTGTTTTCCATGAACGACGAGGTCATTCACACTGGTTTTTCACCGATGGCGCATTATCTGTTTGTTATATGTTGCGGGAAAAAATAAGCATCAACTGGCCAGGTTTTGAAATCCGACGATGAACACAGAACCATCAAGACAAAACGTCTACCTGATTGATCCGGGCACCGACAGCAACCTGAACCTGTTACCGTTGGGAATTGGCCGCATTGCGTCGTATTGCCGATCCCTTGATAAAATATCAAATGCCTTTGACTGTCAGGTCCGGTGGCTGCGCAAGCCCGCTGCTGTCCTTGCGGACAGTCTGGAAAGTCCTGCCGTTGTCGGTTTGCCCTGTTATGTCTGGAATACCCAGGCGTCATTGGAATTGGCGCGGGCCATCCGCAACCGCCACCCGGACTGCCTGATTGTCGTTGGTGGTGCCTCCATTCCCAAACGCGATGCAAGCATCAAAACTTTTCTTGCCGAAAACCCCTATATTGATGTTCTGGTCCGTGGTGACGGCGAGGCCACCTTCGCCGAAATTCTTGAGGCGCTCATTGACAAGCGTGACCTTGCCGACGTTGGCGGGATTGCCACTACGGGTCCGGGCAAACCGGGCGGCATATTGATAAGTCCGCCAAATCCATGGATCAAAGATCTCGATATTATTCCGTCACCGTTTCTCGACGGCATTTTCGACGAGCTGATGACCTTGCACCGCGACAAGGTCACCGGGGTGGTGCTGGAAAGCAATCGCGGCTGTCCTTATTCATGTACATTTTGCGACTGGGGAAGCGCCGACCTTCACAAAATCAAAACCTTCAACCTGCAACGCGTGAAAGATGAAATCGACTGGGTGGGCAAGAACGCCATTCCCTATATTTTTCTGGCAGACGCTAACTTTGGCATTCTTTACGAACGGGATATGGCGTTGGCAGATCACATCGCCAGAACATGCGAGCGTTATGGCTATCCAGAGTTTTTAGGGATCAACTGGGCTAAAAACAGCAATAACCATGTGGTCGAGATCGCCGAACGATTGCTTTCGGGCGGGGTCAATGCAGGGGTTACCCTTGCCGCGCAATCCTTTCATGAACTAACGTTGGAGGCCATCAACCGCCGCAATATGAAGCAGGGTGACGTCAATAAAATGCGCAAGCTGTTTCATTCCAAAGGCATCGTCACCTATACCGACCTGATTGTCGGTCTGCCCGAAGAAACCTTGGAGAGTTTTCTGGGCGGGCTGGAAATGGTGATGACCCCCGACCTGAACGATCACTGGGTTATTCACCTGTGTAATATTCTGGAAAACAGCGAGATGTCGGAACCCGCATACCTTAGCCGTTATCGCATCGAAACGCGGACCTGCGCGGTTACGATGACGCTGCGCATTCACGATACGGATTCGGTTAAGGAAAACGAGATTATTGTCATTGCAACCAGCACCCTGCCCCGCCCGGATTGGGAGCGCGCCTATGATGTCGGCTACCTTTGCGCCGCGCTGCATAATTTCCGGCTCGCATTTTTCGTAATGAACCTGCTAAAGGCCCGCTTCGGCATTGACCACACCGCATTCATTTCATTCTTTCTGGACACAGTGCGCGAACAACCCGTCCGCTGGCCCGTTCTTCACAGGGGTGTTGAACATCTGCGCCGCCAACGCCAAATGATTGTTGATGGCGTTGCCCGTTACTCGCCGGTCAAGGAACTTGGCGATTTCAACGCTTCCCCGCAAGAGGCATTGTTGGCCATGTTTCTTGAGGTTGCGGATCAGTTTTATGACGAATTAGGTGAGCTGACACAGTGCCTACTTGACGCCCACGACAAGGAATTACCGCCCGACCTTTTGGCTGAACTGTTCGACTATCAAAGGCTCCGCATGACAGTGTGGCAACCGGCAGCAACCCATCACCGTGATTTATGCTATGACTTGCCAACATATTTTGACCAGTTGCAGCAGGGAAATTCCGTAAACATGCCAGCCAAAAAAACCTGTCAGATCGACGTTATCGTTCCGGCAAACGACGCCGCCGACAAATTCGACCATGCACGCAGGCGCACGCGCGGGGCACGCTATTCGGATATACTGGACGTCAGGGCAACTTAAATAAAGGCCAGCGACAAGATGGATAAAAAGCCAACAAAGCCTGTCGTAAAAGACAAGTTCAACATGGACGGTCATAAATTGTTGTGGCATCTGGACCGGGTCGCCCAGTGGCAACAAGGTGACAGGGTCCCGCCGCTGCACCTGGATATGGGGATCACAACAGGCTGCAACATGGCTTGCACCTATTGTTACGGGGTTATTCAGGGACGCTCCGGGTTTGGCACTGACCAGAAGGGTAAATTTGTGATGCCGCTTGAGGCCGTCAAAAGAACCTTCCGCGATGCAAAAGAAGTCGGTGTGCGTTCCATCGCCATGATCGGCGAAGGCGAAAACACCCTGCATCCGGATTTTTACGAGATTATCGATTACGCCCGCCAGATCGACCTCGACATCAGTCTCGCCACCAATGGCATCCGTATTGATCACGAACAACTCGATATTATTTTGAGCAGCCTGAAATGGTTACGGGTCAACATCAGTGCTGCAACAGAAGAGGCATTTCAGAAAATCCATCAGGTCACCCATTACCAACGCGTGCTCGACAACATCGAAGCCCTGGCAAAGGCCAAACGTGAAGGCAACTATGACTGCACGATCGGTATGCAAATGGTGGTCACAGACGAAAATATGGATCAAATCGTGCCGCTCGCCAAACTGGGACGGGAACTTGGGGCCGATTATCTTGTCGTCAAGGCCTGTTCGGATACGCCAGAAAAAACACTGGGCTCCCCTGAAGGCCGGTACATGGATTTCGAGCACCTTTTCAAAGAGGCCGAGGCGTTTTCAACCGAAACCTACACAGTCTCGATCAAATGGCACAAATTGGCCAATGCTGGCTGGAAGGAATATGATGTTTGTTACGGCACCCAGTTCATTCTGGGGGTTAGTGGCAACGGCAACGTCTTCCCTTGCGGTCATTGGTTCGATGTCCGATCTGATGAATTCCTGATGGGTAATGTTATTGAGCAATCATTCAAAGAGATCGTTGAAAGCGAGCGTTACTGGCAAGTGCAAAAACACGTCCAGTCCGTCGACGTCAATCATGATTGCGAAAGCAACTGCCGCCAGCATTACATCAATCAATTCCTGTGGGATATCAGTCAGAACCCGCCCCATAAGAATTTTGTGTAGAGCCAGCACATGAAATTCCTTTTGTTCGGATCATCCGGTTGCTTTGGCACCGCTTTTGAGGCGGCGTGTGCAAGCCGCAATGTGGATTTCACCGGCCTGTCCCATCAGGATATCGATATCCTCAACCACGGTGACGTGGAGGCGCTGATAAGCAAGCAAAAGCCGGACGTCATCATTAATTCCGTTGCCATGGTTGGTATTAACCCGTGCGAGGAAGACCCGGGCAAAGCCTTCGCCTTACACGCAACGGCGGCTCTAAACATGATCAAGGAATCGGCCGCCATCAACGCCACATTTATTCAAACCAGCAGCCATGCGGTGTTTGATGGCAGCAAGGATGAACCATATACCGAAGACGACACACCCAGGGCCGGCAACGTCTACGCCGTTTCAAAATACGCCGCTGAAATGTTCGCGAGCACCTGGTGCCCAAAACATTATGTGGTGCGTTTTCCGACTATGTATGGCCCACGCCGAAACGCATCGCCCGGATTCGTTGACAAGGTACTGCAATGGATAGATGAGGGCCGTGAGTTGCAGATCGCCCACGACAAGATCGACTCACCGACCTATGTGAAGGATGCCGCCGAAGCGGTACTTGAACTTGCCCTTAACAAGCGGCCTTATGGCACCTACCACATCGCCAACGAGGGCATCGTCAGCTATTTTGATTTTATTAAGCAACTGGCGGCCTTGTTGGGGGCGTCCAACAAGGTCCATCCGGTCAAAGATGCAGACTTTCCATCGCTTGCCCCCAAGGCCCTGAAAACATCCATGCGCTCCATCAAGCTTGAACCATTAAGGTTATGGAATCACGCTCTTGAGGATTATGTTGAAAACGAGTTGAAGTAAAAGTACGGGGGGAGGGAAATATGGCCATTGAAGACACCAACATCAGTTCGGCCCTCGATATCGTTTCGTTCCTCGAGCAAAACAACGGAAAACTGATTATCAATGTTGCCGTCGATGCCGTCGGCCATACCCTTGCCGAATTCGACAACTACGCACGTATGCGCCTGACCGGCGAGTTGGACCCGGAAGGAACCCATCTTTACATGGGCCCTGATGAAGAGCGCGCCAAGACCATTGCCTCCCTTTACGGTGAGGCTTTATTTCCGCTGATTTTTCTATCCCCGCTGGCCCCGGAAATGGTTCGCTCCATCGCCCTGTTTCGGCCGGATTTGACGGTCGATGTGGGCATTTCGTCTTCCAAAGTCGCCCCGATGGCAGGCAAAACTGAAATTGTTGAAGTTTCCTCCGATGGGTACACCTCGTATAGAACAAGCATACAAGGCCTGCTTGATGACACGACCGCCTACTATCGTCGGAAATTGGCGACCCAAGATCAAAATCCATTGCACAGGCAGTTGCCGCTGATTGAAGAACTGGAAGATTTCATCGACGCCAAGGGGAAACCCCTGGCCCTGATACAGATAAAGGATGAAGAATCATCAGCCTCGCCCGAAGCCAGTAACGCCGAAACTTACATGCCGGCGCTGGAATATCTCAAAGACCAGGGATACCATCTGGTGCAAGTCGGTCGGGAACATCATCCGCAAATTTTCTCCAAATTTGGTGTCGTCGATTACGCCAATTGTCCTCTGGCATCATTCACCAATGACTTTTGTTTGTTTAGCAATGCCTCTGTTTGCCTGTTCGGCCCCTCCGGCGTTTCATACTTTGCTGAAATTATGGAAAAACCTTTCGTCTTAACAAATTCATGGTGGATACCGGCAGCACCCTTCTCAGCAAAGGCCGTCATCATTCCGGCTTTGGCAAAATCCCGCAGCGATGGTGAACTGATAAATTTCCGCGACCAGTTAAACCTGCAATTAAACTCCAGCGTATATTTTCCCATCGAAGAATATGAGATCGTCAATCCTGACGCGGATGACATTCTGGCCGCCATGAAGGAATGCCTGGAACTGGATAAAAAAACGCAGCCGCTAAACGAAAGTCAGCAAGATTTCAAGAAACTGGCGGCCAATACACCAAGTGGTCTTTCATTGAGCCGGGTCAGCGCCGACTTTCTGGAACGTTACAAGCAACTATTATAAGCGTTCGGGTCGTCAGGCCGTTTCCCTAATCCGCTGGGCAATCTGCTGTGGCTGCAAACCAAAACTTTCCATCATCAGATCCTGAGAGCCATAGCCTGTCGGAAATTGATCGGGTATGCCGATCCTGACGACTTTTGGAAGCGGGCCATCGCCATGATCCATTAACAAGCCGGAGACAGCGCTGCCTAATCCACCTTGCAAAATGTGCTCTTCAACCGTTACCAGGGTCTCGACCTTTCCAGCCCAATCCAAAACAGCTTTTTGATCAAGGGGCTTGAGTGTGTGCATATTCATAACCCCACAGGTGATGCCCTCGCCTTCCAGTATGTCAGATGCCGCCAGAGCGCGGCTGACGCTGACGCCGCACGCAATGATCCCGACACGTCCCGGTTCGCGCAAAACAATGGCCTTGCCGATTTCAAAACCGTCGCTGTCTTTTGAGACAATCGGATCACCGCCCTTGGCCAACCGTATGTATATGGGGCCTGGCCAGTCGAGGTTAACATCCATAAAGCGGGTCATTTCATGCGCGTCCGTCGGTGCGACGACTGTCATGTTGGGCAAGGCCGACATGATCGCGATATCTTCGATTGCCAAATGGGTAGATCCCAGCGGCGCATAAACCAGCCCGCCGCCATTTGCGATCAGGCGCACAGGAAGATTTTGCATACATAAATCGACCGCAATCTGCTCGAAACAACGCCGGGTCAAAAACGTCGCGATGGTATTGACGAAAGGAATAAAGCCTTCCATCGCCATGCCTGCCGCCATGCCAACGACATTCTGCTCGGCGATCCCTTCCATAAAAAACCGCGATGGCAATTCGCTGCGCATATCATCGAGAACACCGGCGCCCAGGTCAGAACCGATAAAGACGACCCGCTCGTCCTTCTTGGCCAGATCGAAAACCTTATTCAGACAGGTCTTGCGCATGTCGCCCCCCAAGACCTTCCAAAAGGCTGTCGATCTGATCAGCATCAAGGTTTGATTTGTGGTGCCATGTCGGTTCGTGTTCGGCTATGGCAATACCCTTGCCCTTGACCGTGTGACAAATAATCGCGCTGGGCTTTGCCGCTTCCAGTGGCGAGGAAGCAAGCACTGACCCAAGCGCCCCGACATCATGGCCATCGACCTGGCTGACGTTGAAATTAAAGGAACGCCATTTGTCCACCAGTGGTTCAAGGTCCTGAACAATGCTTGTTTCGCCGTAAGACTGCAGTTTGTTGTAATCAACCAGCACCGTCAGGTTTTCGAGTTTGTGCTTGCCCGCGCACATGGCCGCTTCCCAGACTGATCCTTCGTTGATCTCGCCATCACCAAGAACGACGAAAACCTGATGGTCCGCCCCCTTTATGCGGGCCGCCAGGGCCATGCCCACACCGACGGACAAGCCATGACCAAGAGCGCCGGTCGAAGCCTCTACACCGGGTATTTTGCCGCGTTCGGGATGGCCACCCAGTATCGACTGTTGATGGCAGAATGTTCGCAACTCGGATTTTGGGAAATATCCCTTGTCGGCCAAAATGGCATAAAGCGCCAGACACCCGTGGCCCTTGGACAGGATGAAGCGATCCCGGTTATCTGCTTTTGGATTGCCCGGGTCATGATTGAGGATGTCGTCGTACAAGACGCGCAGGATTTCAATCAAAGACAGGGATGAACCAATATGGCCACGCCCGCCGCCGTCCAGCGCTTCAATCACCAGCCTTCGCAGATAAAGCGAACGTTCATCCAGAGGGATTTTTGAATCTCGCACGACCATGTTTTCTTTCATGTTACTTTTGCAGGCTTCCATTCTTGGACGGCCTTGCTTTTTATAAGCCATGCCCGGGCTTTTAACAATTGCTGGTGCTTGCGCTGTTCAAGCCCGTCCATGGTCCCCGCCGCCTGTCTGCGTTGCCAGCGTTCGGGAAGATACTCGTTTAACAGGATCATACACCACCGCAAGGCATAGAACGGAAAACACAAATCAAAGCGTTCATCAAAGGTCGGGTCGCTTATGAATATTTTCCGCGCCCCTTTCCAGAACTGCTGTTTGTTCGCCGTGCTGATATCCATTCCCGGATGCAAAATAAAATCACAAACCAGCTTCACCGGATCGTCCCAGCCAAAATATTCAAAATCAACAAAAACCAGATTCCCGTCTGCACGTCTTAAAGTGTTGTGAAAGCCAAAATCAGAGGCGCTTAAGCATCGATATCGCGGATCTACAGATCGAAGATCGGGGTGCCCGGACAATCTTTCAAAAGCGGCCGTGGAGAGTCCGCGAAAGTGCGGATCAAACTGTTCGTTCAGAAAATTTTCCAACGCCTGTTCGGTCGCGGCGACGGCCAGAAGCTTGCCGTAGCGGTTTGTGATCTGATCCTGTAGATCGTCGAATGAAAAACAGGCTTCCGATGCCGTGCCGAGCAATCCGGCGTCATCGTCGCTACTGAATTCCTTCATCCGCGCGACAAAATGCAGTGTCGCATCAATATCATCCGCCGACGGGGATTCAACCTTGTCGCCATCGATCCATTCGTAGAGACCAACACCAAGATTTTTATCACACACCAAGGCCGTCGGAATGATGCCGGGAACCCGGCTCGCCAAAAACGACAAAGCCGCAAATTCAACAGATAGCCGGTCACGGGTATCACCATCGGTTTTGGGGTAGATTTTTAAGGCAAATCGTTTTCCACTTTCACAGTCGATGCGAAAAAGTCTGTTGTTGGCGCCATGGGGCACGGCAGAAAAGCCACGGACTGTTTCTCCGGTTGCTGATTGTATCCATGCTAGCCAGCTATCATCCACTGAGCGAACCCCCGCCAAAGACACTGTCCTGAATTTCCGACCATGAACAACAAACTTGCATCTCAGGCCCGGCGGGAAGCCCTGGTTCTGTCTCAAACAGTATTTTTTTTACATTTTTAGGAAAGCCCAAGTCGGCAAAGACCTCGCGCAAATCATCAATAAACAAATCGCACCCCAAGGCACCAATCATTTGGCATTTCTCGCCTCGCGTATCGGCAAAATGGACGTTGTCCGGGTTCAGCCCAAAACCCCTGTCCGTAAAAAACGCCTGCCCTTCCATCCATGCCAAAGCCGCCTTTCTCAAATCAACGCCGTCCGGAGCCGCCGCCGCGTATGTTGTTTTGTGGCTAATGATGGAAACCTTCTCATTTTTGTTTTGGCATTCCCGCAGAAAATGGGCGACCCCGTCGATCAATTCGGCCTCGCCCATACGCGGCCCATAAATTTCTGCCTGCAGAGTCATCCATTTTTGCTCCCCACCCGGCAATTGACGAATGCCGTCGCGAAGGCTTTGTTTACCACCCGGTTTCGAGGCTTCTATCCAGCCTTTTTCAGCAGCAAAGCAACGGATCAGTTCCTCGTATCCTGCGATGGTGTTATCAAAATCGAGGCCAATGTGCATACGTTCAGATCACTCGCAGCGGCTTATTTCAACACTGCATTGATAAACTTCGTCAGGGTAATTTTGTCGACAGCCTTACGATGACCGACAATCCCGACCTTGATGGCGCCCGCCACATTACCCAAAAAAGCGGCCAGTTCTACTGATCCACTGGCAAGGACAAGGGGGGCGGCGACCGCAAAAAAGGCATCCCCTGCGCCAACCGTATCGACCACCTGATCCGTTATCGCGGGAATTCTGTGAACCTTTCCGCTTTCTCGCTGAAAGGTCATGCTGCCGTGCAGGCCAAGGGTAATAATGAAACGGTCGCAATCAATTTTTTCCGGCAACAGTTCCGAAATCAGCTTTTGCACATCGGCATATTTATCAGACACCGCAAGGCGGGCTTCGGGGGTGTCGATGCAGACAAAGTCGGCCCGGGGATAACGGGTGGCAAAATTAAATCCGTGGTTGCCCGCGTTGGTTTGAACATTAACAGCCAGGAAGGGGGCATTTTCACACAAATCCGCGATGACATCCTGAGTGATCAATCCATGCCCGAAATCGGTGACAATAACCAGATCCGCATCTTTTATTTTATCGTTGATAATGCTGCGTAGTTTTTCCTCGCCTTCCGCCGATGGCGGATGGTCCTTGAAATCGTACACTTCAAACAGTTTGCCCATATACGATGTATCGATATAGCGGGTCTTTCGGGTCGTCGGCGCATCATTACGATAAAGCAGATTTAAATGGATATTGTCTTCCAGGTTGGTGCGGATCAGGTCTTCCTGACTGTCCAGTTTCCCAAGCGAGGTAATGACGTCGACATGGCCGCAAAAACTTGCAACGTGCTTGGCCGCGGCGATGACACCACCGGCGAAGGTTTCACCGTTTTCAAACTGCACCGCAATAATGTTTTCCTTTGATGGCTTACCCAAAGGCGTCACATATTTATATTCGTCGATAACGGTGTCGCCAATGACGACAACACGCATATCCTTGACCGCCTCGATCAGTTCCAGACAGCGTTGCAACCCGTCCTGTTGACGCAATTCATTCAGATAGTCGCGAAGCGGGGCATCGTAGACGTCCAGGTAATGATTGATCAGAGAAGAAGAACTGAAGGTAATGTCCTTGGTGAACATGACCCGGCCGTCGTGACGTTCGACGGTTAACTGTTCATCGGTAATTTTGCCGGTTATATCTTCATCGGCGTTTTCATAGTCCGACCCTTTAACATAAACATCGGGCTTGACCGCCTCGATCATGGGTTCGGCGCTGGCCATGTGGTTGATGGCGACAAAATCAACGCATTCCAACGCCGCCAGCATTTCCGCGCGCATATCCTGTGAAAAAATTGGCCGACCTGGCCCTTTGTTAACGAAGGCGTCAGCGGTGATGGAAACGACCAGAATATCGCCTTCTTTTTTGGCTGTTTTCAAATGACGAACATGGCCCATATGAAGCAAATCAAAGACGCCGTGGGCAAGCACAAGCGTCTTACCATCAGCCCGTGCTGCGTCCATAAGTGTCGCCATTTCCTCGATTGTCCGAACTTTGGACATATGCTCCATTGCAGCCCTATCCATCATTTCCAGCCAGATACTTGAACCAGCCGGTCGTTGCCTCCGCTATGGAAGCAGGTTCCCAGACCGGCGCTTCACGCCAATAATCAATATTGTCCAACATTTCCTTGACGCCGTCTTCAAAAGAAACTTTTGGTTGCCAATTTAACAGCTTCCGAATTTTCTGCGTATCGGCAAAGGTACAGTCAGGCTCGCCGGGGCGTTTCGGAATATAGGTGACCTCTCCACCCAGCAATTCCACCAACCGGTTAACACTGTAAGTGTCGCCAGAGCCGACATTCATAATTTTGCCCGAAAGGTCGGAATCGGCTGCCGCCAGAATGGCGCTGACAATATCGCTGACAAAGGTGAAGTCGCGGGTTTGGGTGCCGTCGCCAACCACCGTGTACGGTTTACCCGCCAGTTTCTGGGCCAGAAAAACGCCGAACACCGCGCCATATGTGCCCGAAGTCCGGCTGCGCGGTCCATAAACATTGAACAGCCGCAAGGACACCGCCGGCAATCCATAAAGCTGGGCCCAGTGCATGGCGTAGGTTTCACCGACATATTTTGTCAGGGCGTACGGATACATGGGACGGATGTCGGCATCTTCAGGCGTCGGGTTGATATCGGGAAGGCCGTAGCAGGAACTGGAGGCAATATAGACAAATCGTTTCACCGCCGCCCGGTTGGCCGCCTGCAGGACATGAAAGGTGCCATCAACGTTAGCCCGGTGATAGGCTTCGGGTTGCTCGATTGACGGCACGATGTCGGCCAAAGCCGCCAGATGGTAAACCCGTTCGACACCATCAAAAAAGGCTCCCATATCCGCGCCGGAGCCAATATCGACCTGGTGAATTTGCAAGTGCGGATTGTCTTTTACGTGATCCAGATTCTGCGGACGACCGGTCGAAAAATTATCGAGCACACAGACGTCATGGCCCAAATCCAGCAATGTCGTAACCAGATGGCTACCGATAAATCCTGCCCCGCCGGTAACCAGACTACGCACTTTTTCAACCCCTTTAATTTTAACGGATTATTCTATGCAGGTATCAAAACCCGGTCAAACGGCACTTGATTCAGAAACAAAAATCCCCACTTATAGCGATACCGGCAAGACGAAGCGCCAAATGCCGAATGTTATAAGAATAATAAACAGAAGCCAGAAAGGAAGCTGTTTTGGATAAATTTGGAATCGAAAGCCATAAACTTATCTATCATCCAGAGCGGGTCGCGCAGTATCTTGAGGCTGGGGATGATTGGCAAAAAGCCAAAAGCGTCTATCCAATTTATGTAGAAGTGTCCCCTGTTGGCGCCTGTAATCATCGCTGTGTTTTTTGCGCCTTTGATTACATTGGTTACAAAAGCCAGATGCTGGATGCCGATATCTTTTCCCGGCGAATTAACGAAATGGGCCAGCTTGGCATCAAAAGCATTATGTTCGCAGGCGAAGGCGAGCCGCTTTTGCACAAAAAAATCAACCAAATGGTCAAGGCATCGACGGATGCAGGTATCGATGTTTCTTTCACGACAAACGCCGTCAACCTGAATAAAGCGTTTATCGAACAATCCCTGCCACTGACCTCGTGGATCAAGGCCTCGTTAAATGCCGGGACCGCAGAAACCTACGCGAAAATTCATCGCACCAAGGAAGCCGAATTTCAAAAGGTCATAAACAATCTCAAAGCAGCTGTTTTGGCTAAAAAGCGGCATGGATGGACATGCACCATTGGCGCACAAATTCTTCTTCTGCCTGAAAATGCTTCCGAAATTGAAACCCTCGCCCGCATAGGCCGAGATGAAATCGGGCTCGACTATCTTGTCGTTAAACCTTATTCCCAACATTTGTATAGCGAAACGGAAACCTACAAGAATATTGATTACAATGACTTCATCGAGTTGGAAGCGTCTCTAAAACACCTGAACACCGACACCTTTGACCTGATTTTCCGCTCCAACACCATGAAAAAACACGAAGAGGTAGACGCGGAACGCTACAGTTATTGCAGTTCCACGCCCTTCTTCCTTGCCCATATTATGGCCGATGGCAATGTCTCTGGATGCAATGCCTATTTGATGCACGAAAAATTCATGTACGGCAGCATTATGGATCAGACCTTCAAGTCAATATGGGAAGGAAGCGGTCGCGAAGAGAGCTTTCATTATGTCAAAAATGAACTCGATATCAGTAAATGCCGAAAGAACTGCCGAATGGACGAGGTCAATCGCTACCTGTTCAATTTGCGAGAAGGCCTGGTTGAACACGTCAATTTTATTTAATCAACCTGTTGTACAGTTAGCGATGAGGTTATGATTCGCCACATCCGCAATCCTTTTTCACAAATGCAGGAAATCACAGTTGTCGAGCATCTATAACAACCAAAAATTCCTGCAATTCCCGGGCCGCATTCAGGCCCTGCGCGAAGGACGCGTTCTTGCCCCTGTCCATATCCGCATAAAACCAGTCAACAAATGTAATCACGATTGTTGGTATTGCGCCTACCGGGTATCCAATCTTCAACTTGGCGAAGACATGGACCATGATGATGTGATTCCGGCCGATAAAATGGCCCAGATCGTCGATGACGTTATCGATATGGGGGTCAAGGCCGTTACATTTTCAGGCGGCGGGGAACCGCTGTTGTACAAACAATTGCCGGAAACCATTAAAAATCTGGCCGCCGGCGGCATTCGCATCGGGGCTTTAAGTAACGGTTCCAACCTTAAGGGCCGGGTCGCTGATGCTTTTGCAGAATACGCCACATGGATCAGGATTTCCCTGGATGGCTGGGATGATGAAAGTTACGCCAAGGCCAGGGACATCAAGGAAGGCGCTTTTAGCCAACTGATCGAAAATTTGCGCAGTTTTTCTGCCCGTTCCAGCAAATGCACACTGGGGACGAGCTTCATTATCGATAACAAAAACTACACGCACATCTATGATATATGCGCCCAACTGAAGGATGCTGGTGTTCAGCATGTTAAATTGTATGGCGTTATCATCAACAACGATGGCCGCAAGAACAATGCCTATCACCAGGACATCGCCGAAGAAACCATGGCCCTGATCGAAAAGGCGAAGGCCCTTGAGGGTGATGGATTTTCCATCGTCAATCACTATCACCTTCTGGAAGACCGGTTCGAGAAGACCTATACGAGCTGCCCTTTCCTGACTTACCTGACCATCATCGGCGCCGATAGCAATGTTTATACCTGTCAGGACAAGGCCTACAACAAAGATGGATTGCTGGGCTCTATCAAAGATCGCTCCTTCAAGGATTTCTGGTTTTCAGAAGAAAACAAGCAACGCATGGACGCCGTAAACCCGTCAAAAATGTGCAAACATCATTGCGTCAGTAATGAAAAGAACTTGACCCTGATCGAACATCTGTCGCTGGATGAAGATCACGCCTGTTTTGTTTAAGATCAAGAGAGCCCATGCAGGAAATCGATTTCATAAGTTCGCTGCATACCAGCACCAAGCGCGATTATGTCCAGCGCGTGGTCGATCATGACAAAGCCGCTTGTACCCAGGTCGCCAAACAATGGGGCGAGGATTACTGGGATGGTGATCGTTGCTATGGTTACGGGGGCTACACCTACGATGGCCGCTGGCGGCCCGTCGCCGAAGCCATGGCCCGTCATTATGGACTAAAAGCAGGAGACAAAATACTGGATGTCGGTTGCGGCAAGGCTTTCCTGCTGTATGAATTGACTCAAGTTGTTCCCGGTATCGAGATCACAGGCGTTGATGTATCTACATACGGGATCGAACATGCCAAAGAGGAAGTCAGGCCTTACCTTAAAGTCGCCGACGCCACCGATTTACCATTCGCAGAGGCGGAATTTGATTTTGTCTATTCGCTCAATACCCTTCACAACCTGAAAGTCTTCGATCTGTATAAAGCCATTCAGGAAGTCCAGCGGGTCGGCAAGACTGACAAAAAATACATCCTGCTTGAATCTTTCAGAAACGAGAGCGAAAAAGCCAACCTGCTATACTGGCAACTGACCTGCCAGTCATTCTATTCAACCGAGGAATGGGTCTGGCTTTATAATCAGAACGGTTACACGGGTGATTACGGTTTTATTTTTTTCGAGTAAGCAATTCCCCGTCGCTGCCCCGGCTTGCTCGGGGGTCAATCATTGGGATTTCATTTTCAAGAAAAGCAGAAAAATTGAATTCCCTGTCCCTTTCGCTCCAGTACTCGCTTTTCTTGAATTTCATAAAGGCGGCATCCCTCTGGTTATTGAGAACTGAACGGTTTTTACCCAATCTGCGTTCAAGGAAATAGAGAACACAATTTATTGCCGGATTGTCCTGGTAAGCATGGCCGAGTGCTAATAGCCATTTAACCGCATTTTCGATGCGTGTTTCGTTTTCCGTTTCAAGTGCCGGCAACCTGAGAAAATTGGCGACATAATTGAACGTAAACCAAATTTCCCGAATCTGGTTTCGGGCCGGTGCCGCATCGAGGGGCATGTCAAAAATTGCATATCCCCTGATCAATCCGTCATCGTCCTTTGCATTGAAGACACCTGCCCGGTTCGGATTAAAATCAACAGTCGTGCCACGTTTAATCAATTGATCATCAATGTCGTCGTCCTCCAGCCCTGCGTAGGCCAAATAGGCATCCGTATTTTTCAAGGGTTGAAAATTAAAGAAGTTGTTCCAGTCGAGTTTCGATACACGGGCGACGTCAAATGAATCGAGCATTTGTCCAAAAGTTTCCGTCGGCAAACCAAGGATAAAATTGACGATATAGAAGATGCCGGGAAAATCTTTCGACATCTGTGCAAACTGAAGAAACCGTTCAATCGTTGCCGGCTTTTTGATCTTTCTCAGCATTTCGGGATTACCCGTTTCCAACCCTACCGTAAAGCCCAGGCAGTGGCTTTTTTCCAGCGCCGCAAGGATTTCCGGGGTTACAGAACTGGCGATCATGCCGTTGTTGGCCGACCATGTCGCACCCGGCAGACGTTCCGCAATTTGATTGAAAAGATTGAGAGCAAAGTCACGGTCATAGAGCGGGTCATCATCAAGCCACTCGAAATGACGGATGTCGTGATGCTGCCAAAGATCAACCATCTCATCGACAACATGATCCACATCCCGAGTGCGGACTCCGGGGCCGTTAAAATTCCGAACGCTGCAAAATGTACAACGGGCCCGGCACCCCCTGCGCGTCAGGATAGTGGCGTATGGCACATCGACGCCTTTGATCCGGGAGAAGTTATTCAATGATCCGAATTTACAGTACTCGGCAAGATCAATTTTGTTAAATTGCTCACGGATGTCGAAATGAACCCCTGCGCCAAAGGCATTTCGGGTGCTGGTAACAGATCTCCCGTCTTCGTCATCCAGCATGAACAAGTTCGGGGGTTCCTCCTGGCTTTCTTTTCGCAAGAAAGTAACCAACCCCGACAGGCCCAATTCGCCCTCGTTAGCAACGACTATATCAGCCAGATTGCCCCGCAGAAGGCGATCCGGGTCCGCCGTCGCGGCCACCCCGCCAACAATGATCGGTACAGCCGGATAGGTATCTTTGATCCAGGAGCAGACGGACTTAAGCTGAGGGAAAGTTGAATCGAACATAAAAGACAGGCAGATAAAAAAACTCTGATCCCTGGGGAAAATCTGTTCAAGGCACCCCTGCCAGATTTTATCCAGATTTTCGATACCTTCGCTGGCCGCTTTCAGAACCTCAAGATTCAAGTCGCTAATGACGGAACTGACACCAAGACGCTCAAGTTCGCCGGACAGGTAAAACAAACCGTGGGGAGGATATGCAAAATATCCCCGGTTCCTGGCGATCTCTGTTTCAACGAGTTGAGGCGGAACTTGTGGAATTTGAACAAGGACAGCCTTGCCATCCAGTCGTTTCGGGTCAAGACGCCGCTTAATCTGGTTATACAGATTATCCAGGAAGAGAGGCTCCGGAACGCATTTGTTTTTTTCCGGGACCGTGTTCAAAACCTAATCCCTAACCAGCGCGTTTATGAGATTGTTTTGATAGGCTTCGGCAACCCCGGCGTCACTGTTATCGGGCGCCCATGGCGGAAAAATGCTATCGCCTTCAGCCAGGAAAGGGCCGGGTTTGCTTTCGTGAAAGATAGCGAAATCGCTCAAGGGAATGACGGTGTGATAATGATTAGCTTCAAGACGATAAAGAAAAAAATCGTCTGGTCGCATTAAACAACTGTCTGTTACGTTGCCATCCAGATCAAAAACAAAGGCCCCCATTTCTCCTTCAAGCAGGTGCCAGGTCTCTCCCTTTATTGAATGCCTATGAGGCCTGCGATAACCATTTTCACGTCTTTGCACAATCAGCATGTCATGAAATGCGGCTTCCGGTTTTTGATGAAGGGAAAGCCGGACATCTTCACCCCTGGAATTGGAAAACCGCTTCAGGTCATCCAGGACTTCCCTGTTTATTGAGACGGGGCTCTTCAAGCAAAAGAAACCAGGTGTTCGTGCGCCCTCATCGCGACGCACATCATATTGATCCAGGAAATCGATAGATGAATTTGAAGTATCAGACATGAAACCGGATGTTTGTTAAGTCTGTTTATTATTGTAGCGAAGAAGATAAATTTTGCACCATCTCTCTGCAGACCGAACCCACATCCCTAAAGTTCAAGGCGGTTCGCAAAATGGTCTTTTCAGCATTAAGGGAAATATTCAAAGGCCGCGGTTCGACAGTTGGAAAGTCGTTAATACTACAGGGCCGAATGCAGGCTTCCATCGGTTGAAGGAGCTTTATTTCGTCGGCAAGTATCTGGCAAATACCGTAGCGACTCAATGCCTGGGGACCGGCAACATGGAAGATACCGTTTTCATCCAGGGCAACAAGCGCCCTTATGGCCTTGCTGACATCATCAACATGGACGGGGCAAGAAATAAAGTCCTCGGCGCACGGTATATCCTTTTCACCAGCGGTTATTTGGCTATACCAGTTTCCAAGAAACGATCCTGCCTGGGGACTGGAATCATAGATCTTGGACAATCTGATTATTTGAAAGGGGTGCCCCTTTGCCAATAGATATTGCTCTACTTCCACCTTTTGTCGACCGTAGACAAGGATGGGATTTGGTTCATCTTCTTCAACATAATTACCCTTCCTGCCATCAAAAACAGCCTCGGTTGAAATGAATACAGGCCTGATATCATTGGCGTAGAGTTCATCAATCAGCTTGATAATCTGGGTAACATTGATGCTTTCAGAACGTTCAATATCATTTGCACAAGCGTCCGGATTCGTTTCACCATTGAGCAAGACAGCTTGGGAATATTCCGACATATTAAAATTCAGATCAGCCAATCCCATGGTCCCGGCATCAAATTTTAAACAATCGGGTATGACCGATTGATTATAGGTTCCCGTGCTTGCTTCGTGACCGATGAGATCGAACAGATGTCTTCCCACATAGCCGGAAGCCCCCACGATTAACGTTTTTCCGGTAGTCATCATGCACTCACTGGCAAACCCTGTTTCCAGGACTCTATCTGGGATGGAGAATCAGGTCGAATTTTGGTGGCTCTTACTCATTCATGATAGCATCTTGGCGCCCTAGGCAGTCTATTTTCAAAGTAACAAGAACAAAGAAGCCTATATGAACACCCAATGCATGCTGTGCCACGGTACCTCTCTGCGGCAAATGATAGAAATAAAAGGAATGACAATCGCCCACCAACTTCTGGAAAGGGCTAATCAATCCAAAGATACCTTCGATATACGCCATGTCGTTTGCCAGCATTGCGGACTGGTCCAGATCGCCAATCCCATCGATCCCGATGTTCTATACAGCGCCTATAATTTCAACTTCAGTTCCTGGAAAAAAGAACCCCATCTCGAACACGAACTGGACACGATATTTTCTCATGGAGTACCGGGGTCGGCATTCGAGATCGGCTGTAACGACGGAAAATTTCTCGAAGCCTTGCAAAGCCGGGGCGTAATAAATCTTTTTGGGGTGGAACCTAATCCCGTGTCCAGTTCACAGGCCCAAAGCAAGTCTGATCTGCGTATCTTCCATTCAATGATGACACCTGAAATCGCAGAGAAAGCTCTTGCTGAAAATGGAAAATTCGACCTGGTCCTTTCCCGTCAAGTTATTGAACACGTCGAAGATATTGACAGTTTTCTCGAGTGTGCGGATTTGCTGCTCGCCGATGACGGGTTGCTGTTTATTGACCTTCCGGATTTTGGGCCCGCCCTCGCTCTTGGTGACGTGTCCTTGTTATGGGAGGAACATATCTCGAATTTTACCAGGCCCGTCTTGAAGGAATTACTGGTTCGCAAGGGTTTCAAACCCTTTGAAAGCCACTCTTACGATTTCAGTGGTGGTACCATGTCCACTCTTTCGCGTCGATCTGATAAAAGTGAAACCGATACAGACAAGACTTTGCTTACGGAGCATCTGGCTTCGACGGAAAATTACGCAACAAAGGTCAAACAGTACGGAGCAAGGCTCCGTAAGGCATTAAAGAAAGCTGCGGATTCAGGCTTTCTCATTATCCTTTATGGCAGTGGCGGCAGAGCCAATGTGGCGCTAACGGCCCTGGGGATCGGTGAATTAATTGATTTTGCCATTGATGATCAGTCCGAAAGGCTGGGTAAATACCTTCCTTGCAACAGTATCGAAATCCGTCCAACCAATGTATTGCAATCTTCTGACCAACCGATGGTCATTCTATTGGCGGTCAACAATGACAGTGAACCGACGGTGATAAAACAAGCGCAGGGTTTATCGGGCGAATCTATGCTGTTTTTATCTATTTTTGGACCGAAGGATATCCACGAGAAATTGGATGCTTTTGAAAGTGTTTTATCTGCCCGCTAATGCATACAGATATAATTCCATCTTTGTATAATTCATACTGGGCGTAAGGATTCGTTAGTCTGAAATCCCGGAGACTATTGCATGCAAGATGACACCCAAGATTTAACCCTGGCCATGAAGTGCGCCGAGAATGGGGATATTAAGAAGGCCAAAGAAATTTGCGATGGCATCCTTGCAGAACTCCCCAAGAACCTCGAAGCCCGGCACTTTCAGGCCTATCTTTTCATCCTTATGGGTGAGTTTGAAACAGCCATATCAAAATTGCTTCATATCGTCGGCGACTGTCCGAACAATCCCGATATTATCTCCACATTAGCCGCCGCCTACATCAAGGGTGGCGACCAGAAAAAAGGTATATCCTTCTTGCGAAGGATACTTCAATTGAAACCAGACGATGTAGAGGCCCTTACGGACCTGGCGACGATCCATGCTGAGGTTGGACATTTAAAGGCTGCTATTGGATATTGCACAAGGGCGCTTGAGGTCAGCCCGGATCATGCAAGGGCCAGCCAGTTGAATAAGGCTCTGGATGAACATCTGTTCAAACTGCATGTCGATCCAATAAATCAATTTGTTAATGATGATATTGGCCGCGGCAAACCGAAAGTCATTGTGCCGCTACGCTTGATAGGAAGGATCGGGCACCTCATCATTGAGCCCTTTTTACTAAAATGCATCTACGACCCGGCTGAGTACGACATTATTTTCGTGACCCCGCCAAGAGGGCTAGCGATTAGCCAGCCTGTCTTCGATATCTCCCTTCGAGACCTGTTTTTTGTAGAAGATCCACATGATCCGCAAATGGCGGCCTACAATCAGCACGGAAAAAGCATCGGAACGTATCAATTGGATGATCGCACAATTGTTCTGGAATCCGTTGCCGATCTGATGGTTCAGGCTGTCGAAAAAGCCCGCGATGGCCAATTTTCCTATCGTGCCGTTCTTACAGAGGCTGAATTGGCAGAAGGTATGGCGTTGCGCAGTGCCATGGGGATACCGGTAGATGCAAAAATTGTCACACTCTACGTTCGTGACTCAGGATTTTTCCCCAGCCTCGAAGGCCACGGGGTTAGAGACTCAAGCATTGCCAATTATATTCCAGCCATCAAACACCTTGTAGATAAAGATTACTATGTTGTCAGATTAGGCGACAACAAGATGACGCCCTTGCCTGATTTAGGGCAACACGTTATCGACGCCCCTTTTCATCCGGCCTACACACAGCTGGTTGAACCGTATTTCGTCTCCCAGAGCGATTTCATGATAAAAACAACCTCAGGGCCGGAAGCGCTCTCTCTCATCTTTGGCATACCATCAGTGTATGTGAACGCCATGTTCACTCCCATATTTCTAATCTCCAAGGACGATCTAGCTATTTTTAAAAGTTACTATTCACATCGCTATGAAAGAAACCTGTCCTTACGTGAAATTGCCTATGACAAGGAAATTCTGTTTTCATGTACGTCTGATAGCTTCGTCAGGGAGCAGATCGAACTGCATGAGAATACGCAAGAAGACATCCTAAACGTCACCATGGAGATGACAGACCGCATGGACGGAACCTACAATCCTACACCGTCCATAGACGAGCGTTTCCGTAAACTTTGTCAGCAAATCAACAAGGATTGCAGCCTGGACACATCAGACAGGATATACGGTCAGCTGGAAATCTACAGTTTTCTGCCTTACTTGATGAAGGGGCAGGTTTCCCACGAATATTATAAATCCCATCCGGAATTATTATCGTGAGGCTGCCCCCCGGCATCCTTCGTAAAAGAGGAACCATTAATACCATTACCCATGAAAATAAGCCTGCCAACCTAAACTATTCCAATTTTTGCCAAAATTCGCTATTATGAGCGATGGTCTGATGATGATCTGGGAACCATCAGGTTAAGGTTTTAGTAAAAACCCTCATCGTTAAAATGACGATGATGTGGCGATGCCTCCCTCGTAGAAGTCCGAACAGAGGCCGCGAACCATCTGGATTGAGGGATTTTGGTATTTCCGTGGCAATTGTTGCCATGATGTTTTTTGAGTCTGGAGATAGAGCGATGGTCGATTTCCCCCTTGCCAGTCCGACCCAGAGAAACCTGAGTTCCTTGGTTCAGGCAAAACAGTTAATTGATGCCGCCTCCAAGCGAATTACGACCGGTATTCGCGTTTCCAGCCCCCTTGAAGGGGTGGCTGCATTTTTTGACGCCAAGGAATTATCCACCCGTTCGACCCAGTTATTGAATTCCAAGGAAAAACTGGTTGACGCGGCGGAAGTTACCGGTGGCACCCTTGCCGATATTGATGAAATAACAAGTTTGCTGACGACAGCCAAGTTGCTGGCCGCTGCTGCAAAGGGTGGCGCCGTTTCAGGTGCCACGGCGACAACCGCCACCGGCAACGTTGTTACGACAGAAGCAGATGTCATAACAGGCACCCTGGGTGGGGTCATTGACGATGATTCATTCACCATTACCCATGATGGCACGACGACGACAATCACCAACACCAATGGATCGACCTTTACATCTCTGGTCGCCCAGATCGACGGTATCGCCGACCTATCGGCAACGGTTTCCGATGGCAGCGCCATTGTCATTTCCGCATCAGACGGAAAAGACGTTGTTATCTCGAACGCAACCAACACATTAGCAACGGATTTGGGGCTGTCCTCGTCAACCGATGGCATCATCGCCACCAATGCGACGCGCAGTTCAGCCGAAACCCAGCTCGACCTGACATTAAGCAAAATTTCAAAGCTGGTCGGGGAATCCTCGTATTCGGGCACAAACCTGTTGAAAACGGAACCTGATACCTTAACGGTCTCCTTAAATGAAAATGGCGGCAATGTTTTTGATTTAGAGGGCGTCGCCTCAACGGTAAGCGCCCTGAGCCTGACTGAAGTCGATGCCGCCAACCTCTATGCCACCGATACCGGTATTGATTCCTCAATTGCTGAAATCGATGCAGCGATAGCGGCTTTGGCACGGACAAGGGCGACCATCAGCACCGGCGACAGCATCATTAATTCACGACTGGATTTTGCCAGCGAGTTTATCGATTTGCTGGGCGAAGGGGTAGACAGGCTTATCGCCACCAACCTGGATGAAGAGCAGGCAAACCTGCTCGCCTTGCAAACACGTCACGATTTATCCGCGACCGGTATTGGTCTGTTTTTTCAAAACGGCACCATATTGACGTCAATTCTGCATTCTGGATAATTTTTTAAGGTTTACCCATGCAATCCCGCGGTTATCAAACCTACGCAACGGCACAACACACGACGATCAGCTTGCGTGAGCTTGAGCGCAGGGCGCTGGCCCGCGCTATCCACGAGCTTAGCGTTGTTCGCGATAACTATACCCCGGGCAAGGAAGGCTACGCCCTGTACACGGACGCCCTGAAATTCAATCAAAAGCTATGGACGCTCATTCAATCCAATATTGTCGAAAACCCGACCAGCGGCACGGCCAAGCTGCGCGCTAACTTTCTTGAACTCAGCCTGTTTGTCGACCGCCATACGCTGCAAGCCATGCGCGATCCCAATCCGGATAGCCTGACGGCGTTGATTGATATAAACAAAAATATTTCAGGCGGGCTCTTTAACACCGATACCAAGGCAGAGTCGGCAACAGCTCCCTCTCCCACATCCATGGCCCCCGTCCCGTCAGGTTTTTAGCGCCCGGCGGCACATTCTTCCCATTTCAGCGCAGAAAGTTTTGCCGGGCAGGGCCAGGAATCCCCCATGATGCTATCCAGATTAAAAAATATTTCCTTTAATTTCAAATAGTTAAGCCAGTACAAAAAGTTGGCCCGGCATTTGCTAGATAAGGGGTGAATTTATTTCTCGCCCCTTATTTAAAGGATGAACAATGGCTACGGATATCAGTACGGTTAAATCAACTATCGTAACGGATGGCGGAACCCCTTCAAACAAAGGGACTGGGCAGAGCAGTGGCTCGGGCATTGATTTCGCAGATATTATTCGCAAAAACGGCGTCCATGTTGATGGTGGCCTCAACACCCTTTCAAACAAGGCCGGTATTACCGGTGTTAGTGAACGCTCCGAAAACGCGCAAGCAGCAACGGAACAACCACGAGACGACGCCAGCGACCGCAATGACAATGATGGCCATCGGGCTGATGGCGACGAGCGCTCCGAACGGGTTTCCGATCGTGACGCGTCAAGCCAGCCAGACAGGTCAAACGATTATGCAAATGATCGTTCGCAAGACAGTCGCCCACAAACTGCGGAAACGGCCGACGACTCTCATGAAAATTCCCAACACGGCGATAATAACGGTGAAACCGCCAACCGTGATGATAACGCCAGCGATTCTTCAGATAATGACGCGGCCTCCAATCAGGAAGCCGGTTCTGACGAAACCACCGACACTACCGATAGCGGTGATGGAGAACAAGCCGCCGCCAAGGGCGAAGGCGAAAACGAAAACAAAGCTGCCAATGGCAACAAGGGCGAGACAGCAAACGAAGGCGCAACCGCTTCAACGGCCAAGCAGATGCTCAACACCTTGCTTGAAAACACGCAAGGCAATGCCCTTCCCGGACAAGCCAGCGGACAGGCCCAGGAAAATGCTCAAAGCGGCGTTGTTAAGACAAACGCCAACGAAGGCCTGAACGCAGCCATCGCGAGTGTCGGTAAACAAACTGAGGGCGCCAGCGCCAACACCGGCCAAGCGACAGGCAATGCCGCCAACGCACAGGCGCAAAACCAGACCCACAACCTTACCAATGGCCAGAACCCGGCGCAGACACAAAACACGGCCAATGCTGCCAGTCAGGCGGCTGGCGAAGCACAGGCCAAAGACACCAGCAAAGCCGCAGAACAGGCCGCCCAGATTTCAAAAATGGTCGGCAATGGCAACAAGATTGACGTGTCGGTTACCGTAACCGATGAAAAAGCGACGATGGTTTCCAAACCCAGTGCAACGTTGACGTCTGCTACGGTTCTTGCCGCTGACAGCACACCAGCCTCGCTGCGTAATCAGCAGGCGCAAGGCGCAAACAACGCAGGTGGTCAGACCCAGGCGCAACAAGTCGCCGGTCAGGCTGCAAACGCCGGAGCCGCGGCCCAGCAAGCCGCCCAGCAAGCCGGCAGCGGCCAGTCACAGTCCGCCAATACAGCGGCCATTGATGCCAAGGGCGCGGTTCAGGGGAATTTGCATGCCGGTGGCGCGCAGGCAACGATTTCCGGAAACGGCGAAACACCGGTTGCAACAGCTCCTGGCAGCACGACCGCAAGCCAGCAGGCACAACAGAACACTTCGACCCAGGCGGCCAATGCGAACCGCTTCACCACCGCCAATCCGGCACTCACCGATCAGGTATCGGTTCAAATCAGCAAGGCCATCAACGCCGGTAACGACAAAATTTCGATCCAGTTGAAGCCTGCGGAAATGGGCCGCGTCGATGTGCAGATGGAAGTCGGACAGGATGGCCGTGTCTCCGCCGTCATCACCGCCGATAACAAGAGCACAATGGATCTGCTGCAAAAAGATTCCAAGGAATTGCAGCAAGCGCTTCAACAAGCCGGATTGCAACTCGATAACGACAGCCTCAGCTTCAACCTGCGTGAACAAGGCGACGGTCAATTGGCCGGCAATTCCGCAGACGGTGGCGAGCAAGGCATCGATGACGGCATGGGCGACGAATTGAGCCTGGAAGAAGAACTGGCCGGGCTTGAAAAAGACATCATTACCGACAGCCGCATCGACGTGCGGGCGTAAGGGAGTAACAAGACATGTTTGGCGCCAGCTCAGTAGATTCTTCCAGCATTGATCCGACGTCATCGTCGGGCACCGCCAAGGCTAAACTGGATCAGGATCTCAATCAGTTTCTCAATCTTCTGGTCACCCAGTTGAAGAACCAGGATCCCCTTGATCCCATGGATGCCAACGAATTCACCTCGCAACTGGTGCAATTCGCCAGCGTTGAGCAGCAGATTTATCAGAACGCCAATCTGGAAAAACTTCTAAACGTGACACAGACCTCGCAAGTGGCCGGAATGACCGACTTTATCGGCAACACCATCGAATCTGTCGGTTCTTCCTTCCATCTTGAGAATGACAATGCCGAAATCACCTACCAGTTCGATACCAAACCGCGGACCGCGAATATTTCCATCGTCAATTCAAGCGGCCTGACGGTCTATTCCACCGACGCCGCACTGGAAACCGACAAGCAGTCCTTCACCTGGGACGGCAAGAATAAATCAGGCACGGCCCAACCAGACGGATCCTACGCCGCTATTGTTTCGGCCACCGACGGCGACGGAAACATCATGAATGTGACGCAGACTGTCTTCGGTCGCGTCACCGGTGCCGGCGCCAAGGACGGTGTCGTCTCGCTTTACATGAACGACGTGATTACGCCTCTCGATACGGTCCTGGCCGTCAAGGAAACCAAAACAACGCCCGCCCCTTAAAAGGCAGGGATTATTGATAACCGCCGGGATGTCCCGGCGGTGAAATGAAATTAAAACGCCGCCAGAAATCTCGCGGCAAATCGAAGGAGAAGGAAAATGAGCTTATTCGGTGCTTTATCTTCGGGTGTATCAGGGCTTACCTCCCAGTCGAGTGCCATGGGCGCTATTTCCGATAACATCACCAACGTATCGACGGTGGGTTACAAGAACACCACGGTTAATTTCCAGTCACTGGTAACGAAACAAACCAGTTCGACGTTTTATTCCGCTGGTGGTGTTCAATCCAGACCACGTCAGGATACGGGCGTTCAGGGCCTGCTGCAGGCATCAACCTCATCCACTGACCTTGCGATTTCGGGATCAGGCTTTTTTGTTGTCAATGAAGCGGCGGAACCGACGGTCGATGACCAGTTCCTGTACACCCGTTCCGGTTCCTTCTTCATGGATAACGAAGGGTTCCTTCGCAACACATCCGGTTTTTACCTGCAAGGGTGGCCGACAACTGCCGGCGGTGTCGTCAAACCCGCCAACACGAACCTGACCATTGCCAACCAAAACATTGTTTCGACGGATTATCTGTCAACGGTCAACCTGAACCGGGTTGGTGGTACAGCATCATCGACATCGACCATCGGCATCGGCGCCAACCTGCCGTCAAATGACACGGCTGGCACGGAGCATAAAACCGACGTTCAGTTCTTCGACAGCCTGGGCAATGCGAACACCATGAGTGTCGTCTACACCCGCTCGGACCGTGAAAACCAATGGTCAATGAATATCGACACACCGGCTGGTTCCTCTGTCATGACCCTTGAGGACGGAACGGCGACAAACCCAAAAGTTTATTCCAGCGTTGGCCAGCTTGAGTTTAACAAACTGGATTCAAGCGGCGCCGGCCGCGTTCCCGCCGACGGCTCGACGGTCATTATCAGTGGCGTCACCTATGAATTCGACTCCAACGCCAGTGGCCCGGCCAATGCCGTCACCTTTGCAACCACCGACAGTCTTTCGACTGTCGTCGCAGCCCTGGTGACGGCCGTCAAAGCGACGGATAACGAATTCGCCGATTATGGTGACTCGACACCGGTAACCGTCAATAACCGGATTTCTGTCAGTACCGGCAGCACAACGACCATCCTGTTCAAGGATGAGGGCACCGAAGCGATCACCGTTGACCCGACCGGCCTGCTCGACGGCACCGGCGAACGGGTGACCACACAGGACACCGCCTTCACCATCAAGAAGCAGGACCTGGCTTATACAGATACCGCGCAGTTCAAGTTTACGGCGGTCCCGGCAACCACGACATCCATGATTATTAACAGCCTGACCTACACGTTTACGGCAGGTGAAGCCGTTGATACCACCGGTGCCGACAGAATTATTTACAGAGATGGCACCATTGCCCAAACCCTTGCCGATCTTCAGGACGCCATCGAAGCTAACGATCCTTCCTTCTCGCTTTCCGGTTCGGGCGTTGACCTGCGCAAAAGCGCCGGCGCAACCGATAATGTGCTGTCGCTCAGGACATTGAGCACCGGTACCTACGATGTCAACTTCGCCAACATCAGTGGCACGCCCCTGACAACCATCACAGAGGCCGACGACACCGCTTTTGCGGCATCCACCCAAGCCGTCAATACGGCAGCTGCCCTTGAATTTTCAAGTGATGGTCTGCCCAAGGCCATCAATGTATCGAAACTGGAAGTTCTCAATTTCGCCAACGGTGCGGCTGATATGGATGACTCGAGTGCTGGCGTGAAAAAAATCACCATGGATTTTGGCACCCTGACTGAAGCCAATGGCATGACCCAGTTCGGCGCCAGCTTTACGCCGGTTTTCATCAACCAGAACGGTTCACGCTTTGGCACTTTCGCCGGGGTTACCGTCTCCGCCGATGGCCTCGTCACGGCGCTGTTTGATAATGGTGAAACACGGCCGATTTTCAAACTGCCAATGGCCACCTTCGTTAACGTCAATGGCCTTGAATCCAGAACAGGTAACACCTGGAACGCAACAGAACAGTCCGGCGATTACACCTTGCGTGTCGCCGACAACGGACCAGCAGGACAAACTGTCCAGGGCACGCTTGAGGCCTCGACAGTCGATATCGGTGAGGAATTCACCGACATGATCGTGGTGCAGAGGGCCTACTCTGCTTCCGCGAAGATCATCAGCACCGCCGACCAAATGTTGGAAGAGCTGATGAGGGTGAAACGTTAGTCCCAAACTAACGTCTAATCCACTACCACAAGCCCACGTCCCAAACCCAGTCCCGGCAACGTCCCAAACCGTTGCCGGGACACCCATTTGGGGGTCAGATATCTGCGGCTACACGGGCAAAGGCTTTTGCAATAAGCGCGTTTTCGTCCTCAATGCAGACATTCAATGCGGGAAACCACGGGTAATGTTTTTCGCCAAGCAGGCCCCATTGCATGTCCCTGCTTCCTTTGGAAATCACCCAGGTTGGAACAGCCAAGGCCGGGGACAGCCATTGCAGATAGTTCTGTGTCGTTACCACCCCATCTAAAGCTGAAATCAAGGCTGCTGTCCCGTCCAGATCATCATTGAGGTCTAGGTCGTCAAAGACCGCAAGCTCAATGCCAAAACATTCCTTAAAAAAGCCCTGCTCCTGCCCCGTCAATCCGGCCTGCAGGCTGATAAAGTGAGCATCAGGTCTGTCAAACAGCGGCTGCCAGAGTTCAAGAGCGGGGAATTGATTCGCCCGATCTTCATTGACAAAAAGACTGCGCCAGCTGATTCCGATTTTTTTTCCCGAACCCAGCCCCTGCATCCTGTGACGCCAGGATTCTACTTGCCGCGTATCAGCGTTGAATTTATTGGAACGGGACGGAAAACTTTCAATCGTCGGCCTGAAGAAGCGCGGCAATGACCCTTCCAGAACAAAGAAATCAACGGCAGGGTAGTTATCCAGCCAGCTAAATTCCTTAACAGTGGTTTGCCCATCTGACGTATAGCGCGTGACCCCGTAAACCGAAGCCGCAGGGAAAGATCGCTCAAAAATGCTGACCAGCCGTTCATCAATTCCGATAATCACATGCCCGGCCCGCTCAATGATATCGGGCAGGCAGGTCGAAAACATGATCTGGTCACCGATGCCCTGCTCGCCCCAGACCAGAACGGTTTTGCCGGTCAAGTCCTCCCCACTCCAGACTTTTTCCGTAAACGGGCCAAGGCTGCCGATCGTATTGCGCCACTCAAAAGCCAACCACCCCTGTTGCAATTGCCCTTGTGACAAAAGAGGGATGGAGTCGAAGGTGTCACGGGCGACAAGGGTCGGGTCGAATTGTAGCGCCCGCCGGTAAAAGACAAGAGCTGTATCCCACAAACCTTTCCCTTTAAGGTCATGGGCGTATTCAAATATCAGCTGTGCCTGGGCTTGCGGAGCCTCCAGTCGCCCCACCACCATATCCAGAATTTCCAGGCTTTCGCGTTCTTGCGGATCTTTTGACAAGGCTCGCAAAACCATCGAGGCGGCCGCTTGCGGTTCTCCTAGGTCAAGCGACATCCGGGCCAGATTCTTTAAGGCATCGAGATTTTCCGGATCGTCCTCCAGCACCTGACCATAAAGGGTCAGGGCTTCCTTCAAACGCCCGGCCTGGCGGTGCGTATGGGCCGCAGCAAGTTTACGTTTCACGCTTGTCTCCCGCATAAAAGCCGTGATTTCCACACCCATATTAGGCAATTTTTAACACCCGGGCCCTACTCTTTACCAATCAACAGTATGACCAGCGCATCAAGTGGGCAAACCTTAAAATAAATGTCATTTCCAAAGAATACACCAACCGGGAATTCAACCTTCCAACCCTGGATTCTTGACCCCCAGGGTCTGCCTATGACCATTCACGATCTACCCCCAAGCAACACAAGACGCTGGGTCATTCGCCGCAAGGCCAAGGTTGTCGCAGGGGTTCTTGGCGGGCTCATCACACTCAATGAAGCGTGCCGCCGTTATGACCTTTCCATCGATGAATTTATCTCCTGGCAGCGCCAGTTCGACAAACACGGCATCAATGGGTTGCGGGCGACCAGAGGCAAAGACTGACTGATATTCATTTTTATGCCCCTGCTAGGCAATTATTGCCGGGCTGTTAACCAGTTATTCACGATCCCCTCCTTAGCTTAGAGCTGATGATATATTCATCTGACACCGTATTAGGCACACGGCGTCATCTTTAGTTTGGGACAAGGGACAAAACGTGGAAACTCTCATTCAGGCTCTCCGTAATCTGGGGCCACTCAGAATGGCCGTCATGGGCGTAGTCGCCGTCGGCCTCATTGGCTTCTTTATTTTCATAACGACCCGGTTAACGGCGCCGCAGATGGAATTGCTATACGGCGGCTTGCAAGCCGAACACCAGTCCAAAATAACAGGCCAACTCAGCGCCTCCAATACGCCTTACGAAATCCGCAACGGCAATGAAATTTTTGCCCCGGCCGATATGATCGGCCAACTACGCCTGTCTATGGCTGGTCAGGGAATTGGTGGCGGCCAGATCGTCGGTTATGAAATTTTTGACAACGCCAACGCCCTTGGCACAACCAATTTTATCCAGAACGTCAATCTTCTGCGTGCCCTGGAAGGTGAACTTTCCAGAACCATTAAATCAATTTCTTCAGTCAGTTCGGCCCGTGTTCATCTGGTTTTACCCAAACGCCAGCTTTTTTCCCGGCAAACCCAGCAACCAAGCGCCACTATTATGCTAAAGATGAATGGTGCCCGTCTTGATCCCGAGCAGGTATCCGCCGTCCAGTACCTTGTCGCCGCCGCCGTCCCCGGACTGGTGCCAAACAGAATCTCCATCATCGATAACAAGGGCTCATTGCTGGCCCGTGGTTTTGAAGATTTAAGCGCACCGGGTGCGACCGCCGCCAAGGGCGAAGAGCGCAAGCGCGCCCTGCAAAGGCGGCTCGGCTCGACAATCGAACAACTCCTTGAAAACATTGTCGGTTTCGGGAAAGCCCGGGCCGAGGTCACGGCCGATATGGACTTTGACAGAATCGTCACCAATGAAGAATTATTCGATCCTGATGGTCAGGTTGTAGCATCAACCCAAAGCGTCGAACAATCCAATACCAACCAGGAAAGCGACGCCGCAACGCCGGTCAGCGTAGCGACCAACCTGCCCGATGCCAATTTGAATTCAACAACGTCGGGGGCGAGCCTAAATTCCAACGAAAACCGTACCGAAGAAATCGTCAACTATTCTAATTCCAAGAAGGTGATCAACCATATTCGCGAGGCTGGTGTGATCACTCGCCTGTCCGTGGCCGTTCTTATCGACGGCACCTACCCCGAGGATGAAAACGGCGACAAGAACTATCAGCCCCGAAACGAAGCAGAAATGGAATTGATGGCCACATTGGTCAGAAGCGCCATCGGCTTCAACGCCGACAGGGGCGATTCGGTTGATGTCATCAACATGCAATTCGCCGATCTGGGCGCCGTAGAAGAAGAGGAACTTCAGCTGTTCTTCGGGCTGAACAAGAACGACTTGCTGAGAATGGCTGAAATTCTGGTCTTAAGCATTGTCGCTATTCTGGTCATCCTGCTGGTGGTCCGGCCCTTGGTTTCCAGGGCTTTCGAGGCCTTGCCGGCTGCCATGGCAGAAGGCAGAATGCTGGCAGATCAAACATCAGCGGCAGCCGCGGCAGCTTTAACGGCACCAAGCGCCGGTGGGCCATCACCAAGCGAAGCACCGGGTATGGCTGAACAATATGAGGAACTGATCGATATTGACCGGGTTGAAGGCCGGGTCAAGGCTTCTTCGGTCAAGAAAGTCGGTGAAATTGTCGAGAAACATCCTGAAGAGGCACTTTCGATTATCCGAACATGGATGTACCAAGAAAGTTGATGTAGCCTAGCACGATGGCAAAATCTAAAAGCGAGCTACGAAGTCTGTCGGGCCAGCAAAAAGCGGCTGTTTTCATGCTCGCGCTCGGCCAGGAACACTCGGCACACATTTTCGAGCTGATGGACGACGAAGAAATTTGTGACATGTCGCAAACCATGGCGACCCTTGGCAACATCAGTTCATCCGTCATCGAGCAGCTTTTTGTTGAATTTGCCGACCAGCTTTCCGGCGGTGGCGGTGGCGCTGTCGTCGGCTCCTATGATTCTGCCGAACGCCTGC
>JABJHA010000039.1 GCA_018662005.1 Rhodospirillaceae bacterium
CTCAGCCTGCTTCAAAATAGCGATGATCTGGCTGTCAGAATAACGTGATTGTTTCATGTTGAATCTCCTCAAAAAACATTACGAGAAAATTCTACTCATTTGTACCGCTAAAAATTGGGAGCATTACCCATCACCGAACGCAAACAAGCGGAATATGAATTGGAGAGAATTTTTGATCTTTCTCCCGATATGATCGGTTCCGGTAATTTGGAGGGTTACTTCACAAAGATAAATTCCTCTTTTGAGAGGACACTAGGCTATGGAAATGATGAATTCTGCACAAAGTCTTTCCTTGAGTATGTCCACGAAGAAGACATTGAGAAAACAACCAAAGCGTTAACAGATGCTGCCAATGGAACAGCAACAGATAGATTTGTCGTTACGAACAGGTATAGGAAGAAAAACGGCTCGTACATCTGGATTGAGTGGCATGTACAGGCGTATGTGAAAGAGAACTCATTTTATGCCGTTGGATGGGATATTACAGAGGGCAAACAGGCTGCGGACGACCTCCGAAAACTGTCCCGTGCCGTCGAGCAAAGCTCTAATGCTGTTTTTATCACGGACACAGATGGCACCATCGAATATATCAATTCCAAATTCACCGCATTAACTGGTTACAAACGCGAAGAAGTGATTGGCCAGAACCCGCGCATCCTTAAATCCGGCGATACGCCTGAGAACGTATATGTCGAATTTTGGGATACGATTAAAAACAACGGGGAATGGAAGGGAGAAATGAAAGACAGGCACAAAAACGGTGAACTTTTTTGGGTCTACGAAACCGTCTCCCCGGTGATGAATGATAATAATAAAATTACCCACTATGTCGCAACACATGAGGATATTTCTGAACGTAAAGCTGCAGAGCTTGCCACTCAGAACGCATTGGAACAAGCGGAGGAAGCCAACCGTGCAAAATCCGACCTGATGGCCAATATGAGTCACGAATTACGCACCCCTCTAAACGCCATCATTGGATTTTCAAGGACAATTAAAGAGGAAATTTTCGGCCCCCTCAATAATGATAAATATCAAGAATATCTGAATGACATCCATAACTCCGGGCAGCACCTTTTGGGGCTCATTGATGACATTCTTGACGCTTCCGCAATTGAGGCCCGTGCTTTGGAATTACAGGAAGAAAGTGTCAACATCGTTGCTATTATTGAATCCACAATTCGCCTGATCGAACTTCGGGCGAAAGAGGGACTGGTGACAATAAAATTCTCCTTTGACCCCGAAATTCCACTTATTTACGTGGATTCCCGGAGGACAACGCAGATCATGCTCAATCTTCTTAGTAATGCGATCAAGTTCACACCTGAGGGAGGGGAAGTTTCCGTGCATTTGCGACTGAATGACGATGGCTCAGTTGCTATTTCCGTGAGCGATACGGGTGCTGGAATGAACGATAGGGAGATGGAAATCGCTTTAAGCAGATTTGGACAAGTTGACAGTGGCCTGGACCGAATGCACGAAGGCACCGGTTTGGGCCTGCCTCTAACCAAAGGTTTGATGGAACTTCACGGTGGCACTCTGGAAATAGAAAGTGAGAAGGGTAAAGGAACCCTGATAACGGCCACTTTCCCCAAAGAGCGCGTGGTCCAGAATATCCGTTAACGGTGGTGGTCTCAATTGATCGACGCAACACTTCAAAGCCTGTAATACCGTCCCGCCTTTTTCTTGATTTTCGCCTTGTCTTAAGTACCATCACACCATGAACGATCCCGTATTACGCAAAGCCATTCCCGCTGACGCCTTGGCCCTTGCCGAACTGATGGATCAGGCGGGTGAGGGGATTCCTTCGTGGCTGTGGGCCCAGGACGCAGAAGACGGGGAAACAGCACTCGACGTGGGTATGGCCCGGGCAAGGCGCTCAGAAGGCTCTTTCAGCTACCCTAACGCCTCTGTACTGGAAGACGCAGGACAGGTCGCAGGAATGTTGCTGGGCTACCTGCAACCTGCCGTCATGAATGTTGAGGAAGAACTGCAAGGGGTTCCGGATTTTCTGGTGCCTCTGGTCGAACTGGAATGCCTGGCGCCGGGATCATTTTATATTAATGCCCTTGCCGTCTATCCCCACCATCGCTCAAAGGGATACGGATCATTGCTGATAGGCGAAGCAGAGCGGCGCGCCTGGGAATTAGGAACCCGGAGCCTTAGCATCATGGTTTTTGAGGGTAACGAGGGAGCGGTGCGGCTGTATAAACGATTGGGATTTGAATGTGCCGCCGAACGCCAGGTTATAAAACATGTCAGCACCGTCCATAGCGGGCGCGAACTATTGCTGAGACGGACAATCAGCTAAAACTCCCCAGACATGCAAAAGCGCACCGCGGTTTCCCAGGGTGCGCATTAGCAGAATCGTCACGAAATCGTGACGTTCTAGAAGCCTTCGCGTTCGATACGCTTGCGTTCCAGCTTGCGGCCGCGGCGGATGGCTTCAGCCTTCTCGCGGGCTCTACGCTCGGACGGTTTTTCAAAGGCGCGGCGCAGCTTCATTTCACGGAAGACGCCTTCACGCTGCAATTTCTTTTTCAGGACTTTAAGGGCCTGATCGACGTTGTTGTCGCGGACAGTGACTTGCACGGGTTATCTATCCTCTATCAAAAAATAATATGTTTCCGGGAGAACGGTTAAAAGACTTCCGTTCCGAAGGTGCGCCTTCTAACATATCCTTATCGCAATGGGAAGGCCTGCATGCGTGTGGGTTGTAACTTTTTTTGTCCATCAAAACAAAGGAGTTCCAGGTAAAATGTCGATTTTGAAGATTGCCCGCATGGGCCACCCAATTCTCGGCATGAAATCGGTTCCCGTCGAAGACCCCAGCGCCCCGGAAATCGGGTATTTTGTTGATGATATGATCGACACCCTTGATGATGCAGGCGGCGTCGGGTTGGCCGCCCCGCAGGTGCATCTGCCCATTCGTCTGGTTATCTTCAAGGTTCCCGACGCCAGCGCTGCTGCAGAGCGCTACCGGGCGGCAGGGCTTGAAGTCGGAACCGAGGAAGTCCCCCTGACCGTTCTGATGAACCCGGTTATAAAAGCCATCGGCAACGAAACCCACGCTGCCTACGAGGGTTGCCTGTCTATCCCTGACATGAGCGGCGAGGTGCATCGCCCGGTTCATATCCGTTACACCGGTATCGGGCTGGACGGCGAGACCATTGAGCGCGAGGCAACAGGTTTCCATGCCCGTGTCGTACAACACGAATGTGATCATCTGGACGGGATTCTTTATCCGCATCGCATATCGGATATGCGAACTTTCGGTTATAATGATGAATTAAGGAAATCACTCGTTCCAAAAGAAGAAGCAGAAGAAGATACCCCATGAACCACCAAAACCAGGAATTGCGAGATCTGATCTTGCTGGCGACTTTGCCTCATGTTGTTTTTGAGGGTTGGTCACAGGACGCTGTCGCCGCCGGTATTGAAGATTTGCAGGACTTGCCGGGAATCGAGGCCGAAGGCGCAATCAAGGATATGAGCGATCTGGCGGCTCATTTCTCCGATTGGACCGACCGTCGCATGGTTGCCGAGATGGCAAAAATTGATATGCCATCCTTGAAGATACGCCAACGAATCGCCAGTGGCGTGCGCTGCCGCCTGGAGATTATGGAACCCCACCGTGAAGCCGTACGTCGCTGTCTGACGTATATGACCTTGCCCCATAACGCCGGGCTTTCACTTAAAAGCACCTACAACACGGTCAACGAAATCTGGTATGCAACGGGTGACGAAAGCGCCGACTTCAGTTTCTATTCAAAGCGCGCCCTACTGGCCCCGGTTTTGGCTTCAACAATCCTCTACTGGCTTGCCGATGAAGGCGACGGCGAGGGGGATTACCCCGAAACCTGGGAATTTCTCGACCGCCGAATCGCCGATGTCCTTAAACTGATCCAGACCCGTATCAAGATAACCGATCGCCTGGCCGCGATGTCATCGCCTGTCGATGTCTGCAAGCGATTCGCCGCCACCGTTCAGGTGCGACGGTAAATTTCTAATCGTCCGTTGGGACTTCCGGAACAGCCGCGGTCTGTTCAGCCCGGAAGTTGTCCAAGGCCTTGGCCGCGTCGTCGTCGGACAGGGCGATAATAGCCGCTGCCAGTAAGGCTGCATTGATAGCCCCCGCTTTGCCTAACCCCAGGGTGCCGACGGGAACGCCGCCAGGCATTTGGGTCATTGCCAGCATCGCGTCAAGGCCGCCCATCATCTTGCCTTCCATGGGAACGCCAAGCACCGGTAAGGGCGTCAGTGCTGCTGCCGAACCGGGCAGGGCGGCTGCCATGCCGGCACCGGCAATGATCACTTTAAGGCCGTTCGCGCGGGCGCCACGGGCATAGGCCTCAAGTCGTTCAGGCGTCCTGTGGGCGGACATGATCTTGCTTTCGTGGGCAATGCCCAGTGCTTCAAGCTTCTCGGCTGCAAATTTCATGACTTTCCAGTCGGATTGGCTGCCCATGATGATACCGACGGCGGGGGTTGAGGCGTTCATTAACTGACTCCATAGCGGATGGATTTTAGAAAGCCGCGCATTATAAGGGTTGAATTATCTTTATCAACGGGCAACCGGGATGTTAGCATTTTTAAAGCTGTAACGGGGGTACCCACCATGGCCGAAATTCCGGTTTCTTCGCCGATCAGAGCGCTTCTTCCTGCCGATAAACATGCGAAGGATCAGCCACGCAAACGCGACCAGACCAGTACTGATCACGATCAAGCCACCAACACGCCTGTTGATGTCGAACGGGACATCTTCACAGTGATGGACATTCCGGCAGAAGAGGTCACACCAAAAGTACAACAGACCCTAAGCCAGATCATGGCGGAATTTGACAAACTGCGCGATGAACTAAGCCATGCCCGCTCTCACATTCTGTATCTTGAAGAACTTTCCGAAACCCATACCTACCTTCCGCTGATCAACCGCCGTGGCTTGCATCGGGAGTTGTCCCGGGTGCTGGCGCTGGGTGAGCGGGCCGGGGTGGTTAACACGTTCGTTTGCTTCCATGTGCGAAATATTGAGAGCATTCGCCGCAAGTTTGGCCATGCAGCCGCCGAGGCTGGCCTGACCTGGGCTGCCGATTGTCTAAGCGCTGCCTGCAGGGATACAGATATCGTCGGCTCAATGGGTGGCCATGATTTTGGCCTTATACTGACCATGGCCGACAGTGAAAATGCCACCGAAAAGGCCGCAGCCATCGCTTTCGACCTTGAGGGCGGCTCGTTTCCTTGGGATGGGGAAAGACTTTCATTAAAGACCGCTTTCGGCCTGCATACCTTCATCCCTGGCGATAACGCCGAATCCGTTATGGGTAATGCCGATGAGGACTTGCTTGCCAAAGAACGCGAAATTGATGCCGGTTAAGCGATAATATCGGGCAGAATCTGGTTTTCCAGGCTGGAAATTTGGTCTTTGATCGACAGTTTACGCTTTTTCAGTCGCTGCACCTGAACTTGATTAAAGCCGCCATCTTCGGTTAGCCGGTCAATAACATCATCAAGATCGCGATGTTCGGTGCGCAATTCGGCCAATTTGCTGATTATGCCTTCGATATCATCCATTGCCGTTCATAATACCAGATATAGCCGGGCAAATCGCCAGTCAAAATTGCTTGCCGGGAGTGGCAGCGCTGGATTTGTCCTTTCAAATGTTATATCATGGATCCCATGTTAAATTTGAAGTCGGGAGGAAAGATGCCATGAGCCTTGACGACAGGTTGGATACCCTTAAGTCCAAGCACGAAACATTAGAACACGAAATTGAAAATGAAGAACGGCGGCCTTACCCGGACGAAATTCATTTACATGAACTTAAAAAACAGAAGCTCCTTCTCAAGGACGAGATCGTAGGAATAAGTAGCTAAGCAGCCCTTGACGGCTGCTTTTTTAATGCGCACCCCCGAACGAAAGAAAACGTTCGGGGTGGTTGCGTGTGTTCAGGTCTGTCCTTCATCCAGTTGCTTGCGCAATTTGAACTTCTGAATTTTGCCGGTCGATGTTTTGGGTATATCGCAGAAGATGACTGACTTCGGACATTTGTAGTGGGCCAGATTGTCGCGGCAGAAGGCGATCACGTCGGCCTCGCTGACTTGTTCCGCGCCTTCTTTTAGCTCAATAAACGCGCATGGCGTCTCGCCCCATTTTTCATCGGGCTTGGCGACGACAGCGCAAACCAGCACGGCCGGGTGCTTGTAAAGGGTGTCTTCGACCTCGATGGAGGAGATGTTTTCTCCGCCGGAGATAATCACGTCTTTTGAGCGATCCTGAATTTTAATGTAGCCGTCGGGTTGCATGACGGCCAGATCACCTGAATGGAACCAGCCACCAGCGAAGGCTTCATCGCTGGCGTCGGGGTTTTTCAGGTAGCCCTTCATGACGATGTTGCCACGGAACATAATCTCGCCCATGGTTTCGCCGTCCCGCGGCACCGGCTCCATGGTGTCGGGATTGATAACGTCAAGCCCCTCCAGAACATGATAACGGACCCCCTGGCGGCCCTTCAGACGGGTCTGTTCCTCGATTTCCAGGTCGTCCCAGTCCGGATCCCAAGCGCACATAACCGCAGGGCCATAGGTTTCGGTCAGGCCGTATACGTGGGTAACATCGAAGCCAATTTCCTGCATCCTTTGCAGGGTCGAGGCTGGCGGCGGCGCTGCCGCTGTCATCGCCTTGACGGTGTGTGGGAGGGGGCGGCGTTCATCTTCAGTGGCGTTAGCGATGAAGTTGAGGACGATAGGCGCACCGCAAAAATGCGTGACGCCGTGCTCGGCGATGGCGCTGTACATATTGGCTGCGTTGACCTGGCGCAGGCAGACCGAAGATCCGGCAACGGCGGCCAGGGTCCACGGAAAACACCAACCATTGCAATGGAACATCGGCAGCGTCCACAGATAGACCGGATGATGGCCCATATTCCAGCCGATGATATTGGATAGCGCGTTCAGGTAAGCGCCACGGTGATGGTAAACGACGCCCTTCGGGTTGCCGGTGGTGCCCGATGTGTAGTTCAGGGATATGGCGTTCCATTCATCATCTGGAAGTTGCCACTGATAGTCCGGATCGCCTTCACCCAGGAAACTCTCGTAATCGGTAAGCCCAAGCAATTCGCCATCGATTTCAGCTTCAGAATCGTCAATGTCGATGACCAGCAACGTGTCATCGCCGTATTCGTCAAGCGCCGCCCTGACGGTCTTTGAAAATTCCCTGTCAGTCAGTAAAACCCTGGCCTCGCCGTGGCCAAGACAAAAGGCGATGGCGGCGGCATCCAGGCGCACGTTCAGGGTGTTCAGAACAGCCCCGGTCATCGGCACACCGAAGGCGGCCTCGTACATTTCGGGTGTATTGGCGCCCATAATGGCGACGGTATCGCCGGTGCCAATGCCGCGCTTGCTTAAAGCCGATGCCAGCCTGCGACTGCGGGCGTATGTCTGCTCCCAGGTGAAGCGCTTGCTACCGTGGATCAGGGATATCTTGCCGGGGTAGACATCGGCGGCCCGGGCCAGCAAACTCAGCGGCGAAAGGGCTGCGTAGTTGGCCTGATGGGCATCCAGATGCTGCTCGTAAATATTAGCGGTCATGTATAGATGGTCCCCTGAAATCTGTGCAATGAAATGGTCACGCACAATGCCATAAAGGGCCCTGCCAAAAGAAGCGCTTTTACATTTTATCAAACCCGTCAGCTTGCATTAAGGCTACGCAGCTAATACTGGCTAAAGTTTTATGGTCTTTTGAACAAAAAGCTGATGAGTACGTAGCGGTATGAAAAAAAGAAATATTTTTGCGGCGACGATTATTTTTTTAACGATTGAAATGGCTTCTTTCGGGGCCCAGGCAACGTGCCAGAATTATCCTGAAGTGAGTTGGTGGGGCAGCTTGAGTCACGAGAGTATCAGACAATATGTGGCCGTCAGACACGACGGTGAATGGGAAAATTATAACAGCAAGTGGGAACAGCAATTAGGCCGGTTGAAAACTATCCATTTGCAAGGCGGCGCTGTTAAAACACCAGATGGAAACAAAATCAAAGGACCCCAACTGGAAACCTATATCGATAAAGTCCGTCTACGGATTGCAGTCAATTTATGCCTTGCCAAAGAACAGATAAATAAAGAAAAGGCGGGTCTGCGGATTGCCTTGGCCAAGCAAGCTGCAGAGCAAGAAGCAACTTTTGAAAACATCCGCACCGGCACACCTGTGGCAGGAAAGGCCGTGGCTCAAAAAGCCGGTTGCTTTAAGTGCCATGGCGTAACGGGACGCGCCACCCACCCCGATGCGCCCAATCTGGCCGGGCAGAAACCTAAATATCTGGTCAGGCAGCTCATTGCCTTTGCCGCAGCCGGTGAAGGCATGTTGCCGGTTGATGGAACGAATTTTCGCTTTCATTCGTTCATGTCGGAAATGGCTTTGGCCCTGAGTCGCACCCAAATGGAAGATATCGCCGCCTATTTTTCCGGTCTTTGATCTCTCTTATGTTTAAAGCCCCACCGCAGCGCCGTCGCTGCGCGGATCACTGGCGCCTTCAAAGGCGCCTGAATGGCTGACGCTGACGGCACCAGCATGGCCCATGGTGCTGGTGAAGGGTTCCATCAATTCCACATCATGGCCTGCCGCCATCAGTTTATCGACCAGCGCGCTATCGAAGCGGTTTTCAAGTTTCAGGCTCGCCGTGTCTTCTCCCCAGGTTCGTCCCAACAACCAGCGCGGTGCACTGATTGCTTCTTGCAAGGGAGCGCCAAACATCACGTGACGGCTGAATACGGCGGCCTGGGATTGCGGTTGGCCTTCCCCGCCCATGTTGCCATAGGCCATCGTGCGGCCATCCTTCAGACGTGCCAATGCCGGTATCAGGGTGTGGAAGGGGCGTTTGCCGGGCTCCAGGGCGTTGTGGTGGGACGGGTCGAGGGAGAAACTCATGCCCCGGTTTTGCCAGACAACACCGGTGTCGGGCACGACCACGCCCGATCCGTATTCCCAGTAGGTGCTTTGAATAAAGCTGACAACCCGGCCGCTTTTATCGGCAGCGCCCATCCAGATGGTGTCGCCCGGTTTTGCTACATGCGGCCAAGGCAAGGCATTGGCTTTGTCGATGTTGGCTGCCCGCCCGTCGAGAAAGTCCGCTTGCAGCCACGCAGCGGCATCGACGTTCATACAGGCTGGGTCAGTGACGTGGGCGTCACGCAGGATGAAGGCCTGCTTTGTCGCTTCGACCAGGCCGTGAATATGATCGAAGCTTTCTGCTTGCTTGACGCCCAGGCGTTCAAACAAGGCCAGGATCATCAGCGCTGAAACGCCCTGGGTTGGTGGCGGCATGTTGTAGATCTGCCCGCAATCAAGGCCCACCGATAATGGCGCGACGGGCAGGGCGTGATAACTTTCCAGATCGCTCAGCCGGAGAAAACTTCCGGTGTTTTCAAGGCCGCTGGCAAGCGCCCGGGCGACATCCCCGCGGTAGAAATCGTCCAGTCCGGCCTGACCAAGTCGCTCAAGGGTCGCCGCAAGCGCTGGTTGTTTAAGGATCGCGCCTTCTTCAAGGACTTTGCCTTCGTCAGAAAGGTAGGTTCGGGCAAAGCCGGGAACCGCTTTAACTTCAGCGAGTTTTTCTCCTGTCAGCTTTTCCTGACCCCGTGTCACCGACACACCGGCCCGGCCGTGGCCAACAGCATCCGCAAGAATGTCAGGTAGCGGTATCGCCGTTCCCCAACTGCTGGCGACGTCAAGGGCTGAAGCCCAACCGCTGAGGGTGCCGGCAACACTCAATGCGGCAAGCGGGCCACGCGCCGGTATGCTGTCGCAATTTGCGCGCTTGTAAGCATCCACAGTGGCCAAGGCAGCGGCTGGTCCACAGGCATCAATACCAATGGGCTCCTTGCCGGGTTCAGAAATGATCCAAAAGCCATCGCCACCGATAGAATTCATGTGGGGGTAGACCACGGCGATTGTTGCGGCAGCGGCAACCATCGCCTCGACCGCATTGCCACCGGCTCGCAAAATGTTGGCACCGGCTTCAGCCGCAAGGTGGTGAGGGGCGGACATCATGCCGCTTCGACCGTGTTTGGTGAAAATCATTTAAACAGGCTCCTATAGAATGATTTTTCAAACTATACTGTGGCTGATTTATTGAACAGTGTCAGGGGGGCGTTTTGCTTAAGGCCGTCGTTATTAAAATCGAAGATGTTTATGTGCCTGCCGAACGTCGCAAGGAACTGGATTCGTTAAAACTTGATCAGGTTGCCGAAGCGATCATGGAAGAGGCGGAGGAAGACCCCATCCAGGTGCGTCAGGGCAAGGGACGTTATGTCCTCGTCAAAGGCATTCACCGCCTGGAAGCCCGTAAGGCGCTCGGTGATGAAACCATTCAGGCATTTATCGTCGGGGCGCGTCTGCATTGACGTGGCAATGCCCTAAAGGGCACCATGGGGGCCGAAACTGTGTTGGCATTACAGTGGATTGTCCTTTAGCTTGTCGCTGGGGATAAGTACGAAGATGGAAAAACTCAGGATCTGTGTAGATGGATGATTATAATCTTGAGCGGCTGAATTTCCTGGTCGTAGATGACAACAGTCACATGTGTGCGTTGGTCAAGGGCATTTTGAATGCGCTTGGCGTTAAAAACGTTGTCGATGCGGCTGATGGCGCCGATGCGTTCAAGGAACTGCGTCACTATAACGCCGACATCATCATTTGCGACTGGAACATGGAACCCCTGGACGGCATCGACTTTACCAAGATGGTGCGCACCGCCAGTGACAGCCCCAATCCCTTTGTTCCGATCATCATGCTGACGGGACATACTGAAATGAACCGGGTTGTTGAAGCTCGCGACGCCGGTGTCCATGAATTTCTGGCCAAACCGATTTCGGTCAAGGGGCTTTATTCGCGCATTCGATCGATCATCGAACGTCCGCGTCCGTTTGTGCGTGCTGGTCTGTATTTTGGCCCCGACAGGCGTCGCCGGGATAACCCGGCCTATATGGGCGGTGAACGTCGCAAAGCTGTTGAGGGCGGCGAGGGTGGTGAAGATGCCGAACTGTCCCAGGAAGAGGTCGAAGCTCTCTTAAATGGCTGAATTGTCTTGACTTTGTCGCGCCCAGTAGGCATATCCGGGCCAGCGACACTCCTTTCCAGATCGAATTTCGATCCTCGCCGACTTAAAAATTCAAAGTTGGCTTAAAGTTTCTTTCCGATATCTCAAGTGGGCGTTTCGTTAGACAGACCTCTGTCACTGCATCAGCTTTGAACATGTCGTGTTCGTAATGCTTGCACTGTGCTTGCGCACCCGCCGTCCCTTAAACCAGGGAGAAGGGTATCTTGTTATATTGATTATTTAAGAAAGACAAAGAAACTATGACTGATTTTACGGGCTTCAACCTGGCCCAACCCATCCTTCGCGCTATTGCCGACGAAGGCTACACGACACCGAGTCCCATTCAGCAAAAGTCGATCCCGGCATTGCTTGAAGGACATGACCTTCTGGGCGTTGCCCAGACAGGCACTGGTAAAACCGCATCCTTTGCGTTGCCTCTTTTAAACCGCCTGGCTTCAAACGGAGCCAAGCCACAAAGCCGCAAACCGCGTGCCTTGATTATTGCCCCGACCCGCGAACTGGCCGGTCAGATCAATGACAGCATCAGGGCTTATGGCCGTCATATGCACTTACGCTCGACGGTGGTTTACGGCGGTGCTTCCATCCGTCCGCAAATCAAAACCCTGGCCCAGGGTGTACATATTCTGGTCGCAACGCCGGGTCGGTTGCTCGATCTTATGAACCAGCGTCACCTGTATCTTGATGAGGTGGAAGTCTTCATCCTTGATGAAGCCGATCGTATGCTCGATATGGGCTTCATTCCTGATGTTAAAAAAATCACCGCCGCCCTGCCAAATAAACGTCAGACGGTAATGTTCTCGGCAACCATGCCAAAAACCATTCAGGGGCTTGCGGATGGCCTGCTTCGTGATCCGGTTCAGGTGGAAGTGGCCCCGGCGGCCACCACTGTCGAGAAGATCGAGCAGAAGGTGATGTTTGTTCAAAAAGATAAGAAGCGCGCTTTGCTTGGCGAATTGCTGGATGACAGGGATATCGCCAGGGTGCTGATTTTTACCCGCACAAAACACGGAGCAGACCGGGTTTCAAGGCACTTGCATCAAAAAGGCATCCAGTCCGACGCCATTCATGGCAACAAGACCCAGAACGCCCGTCAGCGAGCCCTAAACAGTTTTCGTTCCGGTAAAATCCGGGCCCTTGTGGCAACCGATATCGCGGCCCGCGGCATTGATGTTGACGGCGTCACTCACGTTATCAACTTCGACCTGCCCAACGAGCCTGAAAGCTATGTCCACCGCATTGGCCGCACAGCCCGTGCAGGGGCGTCGGGTATTGCGATCTCGTTTTGTGACATCGAGGAGCGCGGCTATCTTCGGGACATTGAGAAAATCATCCGCCAAAGTGTGCCAATTTTCGAGGATCATTCCTTTCATGCGCCGGAAATTGCCAACCATAATGGCCCGTCCAAAGGCAGGCCACAGCGCAACAACCGTCCCCGTCAGCGTAATCGCAACCGACAGCGCTTCAACCGGTCAAATAAAAAAGCCGCTTAAAAGGCCCTTTCATATCGCCGTGATTTGCCTCACAATCTCCCCTGATCAAGACGTCAGGGGAGTGATATGACAGACAAATACAGCGAAGCCCATACCCGTTCACTCAACGACCCCGAGGGGTTTTGGGGCGAGGTCGCCGAAGGCATTTCCTGGAGCAAAAAGTGGGACAGGGTTCTCGACAGCTCAAATCCGCCGTTTTACCGCTGGTTTACGGGCGGTGAGCTGAACACCTGCTACAACGCCCTGGACCGTCATGTAGAAAGCGGCCGCGGCGATCAGGCGGCGCTGATTTATGACAGCCCGGTGACCGGCGGCGGCACGGTCAAAACCTACAGTTATTCCCAGTTGCGTGACGAAGTCGCGACCTTCGCAGGCATTCTTGCCGCCGCCGGAGTGAGCAAGGGCGACAGGGTTATCATCTATATGCCCATGGTCCCTGAAGCGGCCATCGCCATGCTTGCCTGCGCCCGCCTGGGTGCTGTTCATTCCGTCGTTTTTGGAGGCTTTGCCGCCAACGAGTTGGCGATCCGTATTGACGACGCCAAACCGAGGGCCATCGTCAGCGCCACCTGTGGTATCGAGATCAACCGGGTCATTGAATATTTGCCGCTTCTCAATGAAGCCATCGACCTGGCCAATCACAAGCCGGATGCCTGTATCATCCTGAAACGTCCCGAGGCCGATGGCAGCTTGAAGGAAGGGCGCGATATCGACTGGGCTGAGGCGATGAAAACCGCGACGCCCCACGACTGCGTCCCCGTTGCCGCCACCGACCCGCTGTATATTCTCTATACATCAGGCACAACCGGCGAGCCCAAGGGTGTGGTTCGCGACAATGGCGGCCATGCGGTTGCTCTGAACTGGACCATGAAGGCGGTCTACGGCATGGACCCCGGCGATGTTTTCTGGTCGGCCTCTGACGTGGGCTGGGTTGTTGGTCATTCCTATATCGTCTACGCGCCGCTTCTCAATGGCTGCACGACGATTTTGTATGAGGGTAAGCCCGTCGGGACGCCCGACCCGGGAGCCTTCTGGCGGGTTATCTCGCAACATAAAGTGCGGGCGATGTTTACCGCGCCGACGGCGTTTCGGGCCATCAAGCGTGACGATCCTGATGCCGAATTGCTCAAAAAATATGACCTGTCGGCCTTCGAGACACTGTTCCTGGCTGGCGAGCGCACCGACCCCGATACCTTGCACTGGGCCGAGGATCACCTGGGTGTTCCGGTTATCGATCACTGGTGGCAGACTGAAACCGGTTGGGCCATTGCATCGAACTGCATGGGGCTGACGCAATTCCCGATCAAACCGGGATCGCCAACCAAGGCGGTGCCGGGCTGGGATGTGCAGGTTCTTGATGATGGCTGCCATCCGGTTGCGGCCGGTGATATCGGCGCGATTTGTTGCAAGCTACCGCTGCCGCCGGGCACCCTGCCGACCCTGTGGAATGCCGATGAACGCTACAAGCAGGCGTACTTGGAGGAATACCCGGGCTTCTACAAAACCGCCGACGCCGGTTATATCGACGAAGACGGTTATCTGTACATCATGGCCCGCACCGACGACATCATCAATGTCGCCGGTCACAGGCTATCGACAGGCGGTATGGAAGAAGTGCTGGCGGCCCATCCGGATGTCGCCGAATGCGCCGTGCTTGGTGTTGCCGACCAGCTCAAGGGTCAACTGCCGGTTGGCTTTTTGGTCCTGAAGTCGGGTGTTGAACGCGATAACGCTGACATTGTCGGTGAGGTCGTCGCCATGGTGCGTGAAAAAATCGGCCCGGTCGCCGCCTTCAAGCTGGCCGCTGTTATCCAGCGTTTGCCGAAAACCCGCTCCGGTAAAATTCTCCGTGGCACCATACAGAAAATTGCCGACAACGAGGACTATAAGATGCCTGCGACCATCGACGATCCGACCATTCTGGCCGAGATCAAAGTGGCTTTGGAAAGCATTGGTTTGGCCAGCGCAAGAAAATAAGGAATAAAAAATGCGTCTGGAGGATAAAACCGCCATCATTACAGGCTCGGCTGGCGGTATCGGCCTTGCTTGCGCCAGGGCTTTCGCACATGAAGGGGCGCGGGTGGTTATTTCCGATATCAATGACGATCTTGGCGAAGCCGCAGCCGCCAGTATCCGCGAGGGCGGGGGACAGGCTCATTACCTGCACTGCGATGTGTCTGATAAATCCCAGGTCGATCAGTTGATTGCCGGTACGCTGGAACATTTCGGCGGCCTCGACATCATGCTGTCCAATGCCGCCGTGTTGTTTACCGGCGACTTCCTGGACATCAGCGAAGATGAACTTGACCAGACCCTGTCGATCAACCTGAAAGGTTTCTTCCTGACCGGACAGGCGGCGGCGCGCCATATGGCGGAAAATGGTGGCGGTGTGGTCATCAACATGTCCTCAATCAACGCCGTTACCGCCATCCCGAAAGCCTCGCCTTACGTAATCTGTAAGGGCGGGGTTAACCAGTTGACCAAGGTTATGGCTTTGTCACTGGCCGACAAGGGTATTCGCGTCAATGCGATTGGCCCGGGCACGATCCTCACGGACATGGCCAAAAAGGTGATGGCTGACGAGGCAGCGCGAAAAATGATCCTGTCACGCACCCCCATGGGACGATGCGGAGAGCCCGAAGAAATGGCCTCCGTTGCGGTTTTCCTGGCCAGCGACGAGTCAAGTTACATCACAGGCCAGACCATCTACGCCGATGGCGGCAGATTGGCGCTGGGCTATACGGTGCCTGTGGAGGAGTGAGGGTGTTCATTAAAGTTTAAGCCCCTCATTAGAGTTCAGGCCCCTCAAGCGCCGGGCGTTCGCTCCGCTCTCTTGGCTGGAGCCTCTGGAAGTCAAAATAAAAGTGGCAATAAGAGAATATCCTGTCGCCATTAATTCCTGGTTCCCCAAGCCCGCGTCTGCGGGCCGCCGCTTTTGCGGCGAGCCAAGGGTTCGGAGAACCCGCCCGGCGCTTGAGGGGCCTGAACACTTAAGCCCGCGTCTGCGGGCCGCCGCTTTTGCGGCGAGCCAAGGGTTCGGAGAACCCGCCCGGCGCTTGAGGGGCCTGAACACTTAAGCCCGTGACTGCGGGCCGCCGCCACTGCGGCGAGCCAAGGGTTCGGAGAACCCGCCCGGCAATTGAGGGGCTTAATTCATATTAAGCGTTATCTTTTTCCGGCGCGGGCATGGCGATGGGATCACTGTCCGTGTTCTGCTCGATGGCCAGAGTTTCTTCTTCCGGGGCCGGTAGCTGTTCGACGAATACGTTTTCCACGGTTGGCTCAGGCTTATTCTCGGGCTCAGGCTCAGGGGCCGGGGTGACCGGAATAGAAGGGGCCGGGCCGTCTTCTTTTGGTCCCCTGTTCGGGGCGTGGGTGGTGCCGGCGCGGGCCCGCGAAATGGCCACGGATTTTTCAAGATTATCAGCTGAACACAGGCCCAGGGCGACCGGATTTTGCGCCTTGATGTTAGCAATATTCCAATGCGTGCGCTCGCGAATCGAGTTGATCGTCGGCTTGGTCGTGCCGATCAGTTTGGAAATCTGCGCGTCGCTCATTTCCGGATAGTTCTTGATCAACCAGGAGATGGCGTCAGGGCGATCCTGGCGTTTTGATACCGGGGTGTAGCGGGCACCTTTTTTCTTGGCGACCGGGGTGCGGTTTTCGGCCGGGTTAAGGCGGGTTCCCGGATCAGCCTGGCAGCGCTCGATTTCTACCATCGTCAGCTCACCTGCGGTGATCGGGTCAAGGCCCTGCATACCGATGGCGACTTCGTCGTCGGCGATGGCCTGAACCTCTAGAGAATGCAGGCCACAAAAATCGGCAATCTGCTCAAATGAAAGAGCGGTGTTTTCAACCAGCCACACGGCAGTGGCTTTTGGCATCAGCGGATGCGTCATCGCTTGTTATCCTATTGTTGATGACTGGAATGAGCCTGTAAGGCAGGTGTTGGATGAACGTTTAGTGTATTTTTCCGGTCCCGTAAACCTTTCAAATTCATGTTAGCAGTACGATCTTGCCAATATGTTCGGAGCTTTCCATCAATGCGTGGGCTTCGGCGGCTTCATCCAGGGTAAATGTGGCGTGAATAAAGGGCTCGATCTCCCCGGATTCAATCAATGGCCAGACATGTTCCTTTAATTGTTCGGCAATGGCCGCCTTGAATTCAACGGAACGGGCGCGCAAGGTTGATCCGCTTAAGGTCAGGCGTTTTAACATCATTTGCATCAGATCAACCTCGACCTTGCTGCCATTAAGGAAAGCGATATTGACCAGCCGCCCATCTGCTGCCAGGGCCTTCAGGTTTCGCTGCACGTAGTCGCCGCCGACCATATCGAGAATGACATCGACACCCCGGCCATCGGTGAATTCCCTGACCGCTTCGAGGAAGTCCTGTTCCCGGTAGTTAATCGCCAAGTCCGCGCCGAGAACCTCGCAGGCGCCGCACTTTTCCTCGTTTCCGGCCGTCGCGATAACCGGTGATCCCAGCGCGTGGGCGATCTGGATGGCGGTGGTGCCGATGCCGCTGGAACCACCATGAACGAGAAAGGTCTCACCGGGTTTCAGGGCGGCGCGCTCGAAAACGTTCGACCAGACGGTGAAAAAGGTTTCCGGTATGGCTGCCGCGGCGTCCATTTCCAGATCGCCGGGGATATCGAGGCACTGGGGGACGGGGGCGGTGCAGTACTGGGCGTAGCCGCCACCCGTGACCAGCGCCAGAACATCATCACCAATAGCCCGGTCGCTAACCCCTTCGCCAAGGCCTATGACGGTTCCGGCAATCTCCAGGCCCGGAATATCCGATGCACCCGGTGGCGGCGGATAACCGCCCTGGCGTTGCAGGACATCGGGTCGATTGACACCGGCTGCGGCGACGTCGATAAGCACTTCACCGGCAGCCGGCCGGGGCAGGGCGCGACTGGCGGTAACCAGGCCACCTTCGGGGGTGATTTCGACACAGGTCATGGTATCGGGCAATTGCGAGCTCATTGATCGTCTCCGGCTTTTAAGGACGTGCACTATCCAGTAATATGTTGTTATCCAACTGACAAGAGACAAACGAAGGGAAGCGCCATGGATACGGATGATCTGGAGCCGGAAAAGAAAAAGGCCGAACAAAAGGACCTTGAGGTGATGTCGATTGAAGCGCTTGGCGAATACATCGAGGAACTGGAGGCGGAAATTAGCCGTGTCCGGGCTGCTATTGCTCTTAAAAACGACGCCAAAAGCGGCGCCGAAAGCGCCTTTAAAAGCTAATACCAAGTTGCACTAATAATGACTCATAGAGACGGCTTCACAAGACTTTTGGCTAGGAGCGCCCGGCGCGGCGATCCGGTGTATCGCAAGATGTGCGGGACGCCGTCCAAAAGTCTTGTGAAGACGCCTTCCGGTCGTGTATGCAGCCCGTCGGAGGGCGTCGAAAAGTCTTGATGATGCGAGGCATCGACGGCGACTTCTCTCCTACCCGACGGACTGCATACACGATCTCTATGGGTCATTATTAGTGCAATTTGGTATTGGTTAACCTGATGTTAAGGATAAATTGACTATGCTTTATTGTCGGATGGATGTGGGTCTTTATCAGACCTATCCTAAAACATTCATCCTGACGCCTCCCTGTAAAACTCGCCGCCCCTTTTTGGGGGCGGCTCTTTTTTTTGCAATCGGGCATTATCAGAATTCGTGTCAAGAAAATTGATCGTTGAAAGTCAAAAAATGCCCCTTGACCAAAGCCCCCCAGCTTGGCTAGAGTCCCTGCCAGCCAATAAAAAAATCAATGGCGAGTTTGACAGGTTGAGGCTAAAAGGGCTGCCGGATTATCGGTGGCCCTTTTCCTTTTTCGTACTTTTGTTTATCCGGTAACAGACACGCCAATGAGCACCGAACAATCCCTTGCCCGGGCCGATTACCCCCACATCGCAACCATCCCTACACGCTGGGCCGACAACGATATTTACGGGCACGTCAACAACGTCACCTACTACGCCTATTTCGATACGGTGGTGAATAATTATCTGATCGAACACGGCGGGCTTGATATTGTTAATGCGCCGGTGATCGGTGTTGCGGTCGAAACCATGTGCCGCTTTAGCGAGTCTGTTGCTTACCCTGAAACCATCGAACTGGGACTAGGGGTCGCCAAACTGGGCAAGACCAGCGTGCGTTACGAACTGGCGGTGTTCCGCCTGGGCGGCGAAGAGGCCGTCGCCAGTGGCCACTTCGTGCATGTCTTCGTTGATCGCACCTCGAACAAACCGGTGCCGATCCCGGCCCCCATCCGCACCGCCCTTGAACGCCTGATGGAAAATGAACAATGAGCGAAATTGCCGATATCACCTGCCGCGAAGATTTCACGTTTTGGTATGCTATGGCGACCCGTTGGAATGACAATGACCAACTCGGCCATGTGAACAATGTGGTCTATTATTCATATTTTGAAGCGTGCGTTGTCAATTTCGTGCAAACCGAATGCGACAACGATTGGATGAAATCGCCATGCCTACCCTACGCAGCAGAAACAAGTTGTCGGTTCTTACGCCCTGTTGCGTTTCCGTCGCACTTGGATGTGGGGTTGACGATCACACACATAGGGCGCTCTAGCGTGAAATATTCTTTAGCCCTGTTTGCACAAGGCGACGAAGAACCAAGCGCAACAAGTGAATGGGTTCATGTTTGGGTTGACCGCAATGATGAGCGCCCGGTGCCGATACCGGAAACGGCAATGAATGCGTACACTCGCCATAAGAAATAGACAATAAGTGTCCTTGATTTTCCGGGGTGATTTTTTCTTGGCTTGTGTTGGTTCCTGAGGAACTTGAGAATATATAATAATCAATAATAACAAATCCTTCCTTCGTTAAGTGAACCAAAATCCACCTTCATACGGCGTTCAATAACGTCATGTACTACAGTTATTTTGGAGCCATCGTCGTGTGCTTTTTGATGAAAGAAGGGGGCCTAGACTGGACCGCCAATCCCGGATTCTATTTTGGAAATGTTCAAGCGTTATAGCTGAGTGAAGATCAGTTGCCGGTGCCCGGATGCCAGGCGTTTTCTTTCTGGTTTTGATCGGGTTCTCTCATGCAGGCGGTGCAGCCCTTGCAGAAAACCAGGGCCAGCGGGATAAAGCCGAGGACCGCGAGCCAGCGCAGGTTGCCCTCGAATGAGAGAAATAACGTGAAAATGACGACCGCCGGAAGCAGTTTCATGACGAACATGAAAGCCGTGCCGAGCTTCTCCATCGCGTTTTCTCTCCTTAAACCGTTAATAGTCGAATTACCCTAACATCATTGTGTGTAAAAGCAAAAGGGGTGCGCCACATGCACGTAGGCGCACCCCTGATGATCAAAGTGCCTAAGGTTTTCAGGCAGCCTTGTCTTCAATTCCTTTGACTTTGCTTGCGGGTTCAATGCTAATCCGGCGCGGTTTCTTTTCTTCCGGCACCTCGCGGACAAGTTCGATATGCAACATGCCGTTTTCCAGGCTTGCGGAAAGAACCTTGATGTGTTCGGCGAGTTCAAAGCGGCGCTCGAACGCTCGACCGGCAATGCCGTGATGCAGGTATTGAACTTCCTGCTCTGGCTTGTCGGCCTTGCCTGAAACGAACAGGGTGTCTTCCTTAAGTTCAATGTCCAGATCTTCTTCGCTAAAACCGGCGACCGCCATGGTGATGCGATATTTATCGGCGCCATCTTCGGCACTTAAAGCCTCGATGTTGTAGGGCGGATAAGATGGCTGGGCGCCATCCACTTGCATGGCGTTGTCGAATTGGCGCTGCATGCGATCAAAGCCGACGGCGAAACGGTGAAGGGGGGTGAAATCAATAGTACGCATAACGTTTTCTCCTTTTAAAAAGCGAGACAGGTTTAGCAGGGCCCACCATCATGGTCGGACCCCTGATATGGTCTTACGGCGGACCCTTAACTGTCGGCATCCGTCGCTAAAGTGGATATATGGTGGTCAAACGTTGGCCGCAAGGGGCAGGCGTTATTCTTCGCTGGTCCAAACAACTTCATAGAGAATCGGGTCATCCTCGAAGCCCTTCATGGCGAAGGGGCCACGGTTTTTAAACGTGGTTTCCTTGCCCGCGCAGATGCCGCGAATGACTTCGGAAACAAAAATTTCGTCGGCCTTGGCCTTGTCAACGATGCGCGCGGCCATCTGCACTGTTGAGCCGAACAGGTCGTTGTCTTCGGATATGGGTTCCCCGGCGTTGAGGCCAATCTTGATGTGCAGGGGAAGGTCCGGGTTGTTTTCGTTGTGTTTGGCTGTATCGATCTGGATTTTGATAGAGCCTTCGACGCCGTTTGATGTGGTCGAAAACGATGCCATGATGCCATCGCCGGTATGCTTGATTTCCTTGCCGTTATATTGGGTGAGCGCTTCGCGGACAATACGGTTGTGGGCGCGCACAACCTGTTGTGCGACCGCGTCACCCAGGTTCTGGGTCATGGCCGTGGAACCGGCAATGTCGGTGAACAGGACAGTGACCGGGCCCGTGCTTTCTTCCTTTTGCGTCGGCTTGTTCCAATCGTCCAAAGCCTGGCCCAGATACTTCATGGCTTCGGGGTTTTTATCCATGTAGGTATTCATGGCGTTGCGGCCTGCCTGGAACATCTGCATGTAACGGGCATCGGCGAGTAGGTAGTCCTCATACTTTTCAGAAAACTTGGCGGCATCTGCTTCTTTAAAGCCCATCAGTGAGACGGTCTCGGCGAGAATCTTGGTCAGGGAATAATGATCAAGGTTGCGCGATTGTCCCATAATTTCGCTGGCACCGGCCAAAAACAGGTTGAGGCCGAACTTGTTGTAGCTGTCGAGTTTTTTGGTGTCGGCTTTACATTTTTCCAAACCCTCGCTTAAGAACGTCATCAGGTAGACACGCTGCTTCTCGGCGTGGGCAGACAGGTTTGTTGGCTGTTCAGGTTCCGCTTCCGGTGTTTCTTCCTCCTCCTGCTCTTCTTCGGGGTCAGGGGTGGCTTCTTTCTTCTTGGCTTCTTCCTGCTTAAGTTCCTCTTTCAATGCTTCCCCGGCCATCGAGGCGAGACCTTCTTCGCTGGGATCCAGATCTTCGTCTTTTTCGATTTTCTTTTTGGTCGGTTTCTTCTCTTTCTCCTTCTTGGGTTTCTCAGGTTTAGAAGCTTGTTTTGGCGTTTTTGCAGGGCGTTGTCGCCTCCTGGGGGCTCTTACTTCGGGGACGCTGATTTCATCTTTTTTCATGAAATTAAGGGACATGACAACGGCACTGACTAGGAAAATGATGATAAAGATGACAAAGACGATGTTCGTCTGCACGTTGCTGCTAAGGGAGGTATCACGCAGGAACATGATCGCGCCGCCAGCCATCAGGGCGGCGATGGTTACAGAAAAAAGAATAATCAGAAGGATTTTAACGAGGACGCCAACGAAGGTGGTTTTTTTACGAGCGCCGGGGCGCCCTCTCCGCGCCGGTTTCTTTGCCCGGGGTGACGAATAGTCATCATTAAAAAAATCATCGTCATCATCATCATCATCAAAAAACGATGAACCCGATGATGCGGCTGACGAGGCGCCCGCAGATTTGCCCGATTTTTTCCCCCCCCTGACCTGGCTTGCTATGGAGACAGGGCCACCTTCGCTATCTTCCATGCCGGCCGAACGGTAGACAATATTTTCTGTGGTGTGGCCGGTTTCGTCGTCATACTCTTCGAGGATGACCTTGACCATTTCGATGTTGGGGAGTTGGTCGAGGCCCTTGGCGTCGGCAATGGCGGCATTCATTTCAGAAGATTCATGACGGCCCTGGATTTCCCAGCGACCGTTCTGAGAGACATGAACCTCAAAAATTACCTGCTTAGCCATTGCATTCCCTACAGCAGAATTATTCTTGTCTCTGAAGACACTTATGAAAATTATAATTCAAGCTGGCCGGTTTTGACATCCTGAATGGGATTGTTGAAAAGGCTTAATTAATCGTCGTCGCCTTTACCAAGGAAAACGATCGCCATGGGGATGGCGGCGATCACGAAGACCGACAGGAAAACAATAAACAGGATGTTTGTCTGGGCGTTGCCACTGACGCCTGTATCGGCCAGGAACATTCCGGTAAACCAGGTAAACAGTGCGCCAACAATAGTCGAAAACCCTGAAATCAGGGCGATGCTCATAAGGATGCTGACAAGGGAACGACCTTTTACCGGTTTCTTTAATCTTTTGGCCACCGTTTTCGTTTCTTCCTCGGCCTCTTCTTTTTCGATGTCTTTTTTGGTTTTCTTCCGCGGCGGCTGGTATTTCTTCTGACCGGGAGCGTAGACGTTATACTCCTTGGAGGAGCCGTCTTCAGGGTCGTAAATTTCCTGGATCACCTTGACCGCCTGGATGTGCTTTTGCCCGTCCAGGGATTTGGCTTCCTCGATGGCCTGCTCTTTTTCCGCCTGCGTATGGCGGCCGTGGATTTCCCAACGGCCGTTCTGCTTGACGTGTACTTCGTAATGGGTCTGGTGAGCCATCAGTTACTCCCACCCCCAGGGAGAATTTATCCAGGCAGGTTGACTTAGTCGTGCTTCAACCCGAAATCTTTGAATTTCTTGTTGAACTTGGCCAACTGTCCGCCACTGTCGAGCAGGCGATGTACGCCGGTCCAGGCAGGGTGTGTTTTCGGGTCAATGTCCAGCTTGATGGTATCACCGGCGCTGCCCCACGTGGAGCGGGTCGCGTAGGTGCTGCCGTCAGTCATCTGAACGGTGATTTCATGGTAGTCTGGATGCGTATCTTTCTTCACTGTCTGTGCTCCTGAAAATAAGCCGCCCTGTATACTCTGACATCCTAGTGTGTTCAAGTGGTCATATTGAAATACGGTTGACGACTCATTATGTGCACGTTTGATCTGCGAATCAGTATGTAAGCATAACGCTGAAAATATTAACCGAAAATGAATAAGAACAATACCTTATACGGTGAAATAATTTCTAAAGTGCGCCCACCCGAAGTGATTCGGTAATTTATATAAAGCCGGAAAAAGAGTCCTGAACATGCCGCTCGACAGCAAAGCCTTTGAAATTCAAGCCGAAAAAACCCTGCATGACATATTTGAGCAAATTGATGACGCCCTGGGCGATGTCATGGATGTGGACCTTGAAGCGGGGATTCTTACTATCGAGTTGGAAAATGGCAGCCAGTACGTCATCAACAAACAGGCGCCAAATCAGGAAATCTGGCTGTCCTCACCCCTTAGTGGCGCCAAGCACTTTTATTTTGATGAACACCAGGACACCTGGATCGACACCCGGGCCGGGGAAAAGCTCAATGATTTGTTGTCAAACGAGATGACCACGGCTTCGGGAACTGCTTTTTCGTTTAAGTTTTCTTAGGAACGCGGATTGACTTCAAACCGCGAAGGCCAAGCAAGACAACCACTGTCATCACCACGGCCCCACCGAAGTAAGGCCAGTCCATACCCAGCATTGAGAACATGAGCCCGGCCCAAGCCGGCCCTATGACCCGGGCCATGGTCGTTGCCGAACGCCCAACCCCCATGACCCCGCCTTGCTCGCTTGAGGCAACCTGCAGGGAAATGAGACTGTTCAGTGATGGCGTGATGATGCTGAACCCGTAAGCGACGATAACCATGGCGCCCAGCAAGGTGGCAAGGGAATTGGTGAACGGGATTAATAACATGCCAAGGGCCAGTGCGGAAGCGCCCTGGATTACCAGATTGGTTTCGCCAAAACGTTTGGCCAACCTTCCGACAAGACCGCCCTGCACCAGTGCTGCGAGAATGCCGACAAAGGCGAACAGGTAGCCGTTTTGTTGTGGTCCCCAACCCATGCGCCGTTCAGACCACATGGCGAAGGTTGTTTCCATGCCGGCAAAAACAAAGGTCGCCAGGAAGGACAGGCCGATCAACAGACCGACGCCGGGTTTGGCAAGGGCGCTTTTAAATTGCTGGCGGCGGTTTTTGGCAGGCATCTCGGCAATCCGTTTACGGATCTCATCTGACAGGGATTCTTTAAGCAGGAAAAAGGCCATGGTCAGGGCAATGGCGGACAAGCCCGCAGCGGCCAGTGATGGCGTTCGGTAATCCGCGTTCAGCGGATCGGGGCCAGCAAGAATCCCGCCGATGGCAGGACCTGCGATAAAGCCAAGGCCAAAGGCGGCGCCGATGACGCCCATGCCCTTGGTGCGGTTTTCAGGTGTTGTGATATCGGCGACGTAGGCGAAGGCGGTTGAAATGTTGCCTGCCATGAAGCCGCCCAGGGCACGCGCCAGAAATAACATCCATAATGAATTGGAAAATCCCAACAGCACATAGGATGCGGAAGCCCCGGCCAACGTGATCAATAAAACCGGGCGGCGACCAATACGATCACTGGCGCGACCCCAAAAAGGGGCGGCGATAAACTGGGTCAGCGAATAGGACGCCATCAAAAGGCCGATCACGGCCGGACTGGCATCGAAATGCTCGCCAAAGAACGGCAGCAGCGGAATGATGATTCCGAAACCGACAAGATCAATAAAGACAATAAGAAACAAGGTCAGCATATGGATAAAGCAATCCTGGGAACTTCAGCGGAGGGCTAAATGAAAGGATAGAAGGGGGGTTGTCAATGATCAGATTTTAACGCTGCGTCATTTTCATTTCGATGCGGCGGTTACGGCGGTTGGCGACTTCGTCAGTGGCATGGTCAAGCGGGCGGAATTCGCCAAAGCCGGCTGCGGCCAGGCGGTCGGCAGAAATCCCCTCGGCGATCAGGAATTTGACCACCGATATGGCGCGAGCCGCAGAAAGCTCCCAGTTGGACGGGAATTTCCAGTTTGATATGGGAACGTTGTCCGTATGCCCGTCGATGCGCAGTATCCAGTCAATGTCGTCCGGAATGCGGGTCATGATATCGCGCAACGTTGCTGCCAGCTGGCGTAGCTGGTCTTGCCCTTCTTCACCAAGTTCAGCTGATGCAGAGGCGAACAGAACCTCCGACTGGAAAACAAAACGGTCACCGACAACTCTGATTCCGGGCTGGTTACCCAGCACCTCGCGCAAACGACCAAAGAATTCAGAACGATATCGCGACAGTTCCTGAACCTTGGTGGCCAGCGCCGAATTTAGGCGTTTGCCAAGAGACGAAATCTGTACGCCACGGTCCTCGGCCTTTTGTTCGGCGACTTCCAGGGCTTCGGAAATACGCGCCAATTGTTCGCGTAGAGCGGCCATTTGACGATTGGCCAGGGCAACCTGGGCACGGGCGCTTTCGGCAATGTTGCGTTCCTTGGCGACATCCTTGTCCTTGTCCCCCAACTTCGTGGACATGTCCGTAATCTTGGTTTCCATCTCTTCGCGCAAAGCTTTCAGCGCGGCGATGTCGTTTGTCAGTTTAACCAGTTCCTGAATTTTGGTTTCGATGGTTTCCTTGTCGGCTTCAATGACGGCAAAGGAGTCGGTCAGTTTTGCCGACAGGCTTTCGGCCTGCTGGGTTATCGCCGACAGGGATGTTTTGAGATTGTCGCGGCTAATAAGGGACGCCTGCAAGTCGTCGGTCATGGTTGCGATATTCAGGCGCATGTTTTCATTGGCCTTGCGTTCAAGCGACAGAAGATCACTCATATCGGTAATTTGGATCTGCAATTTACGCAAGGCCGCGTCACGGCCTGATAGCGCCTCACCAAGGAAGAACTGGGCCAGCACGAAGATCATCAGCAGGAAAATGATGACCATCAGCAAGGTTGCCAGGGCATCGACAAAACCGGGCCAGATGTTGGTGCTTCGTTGGGCGCGGCGGGCGAGGGTGGTCATGTCACGCTACCCGTTACCCGTCCTTGGTCGCGGCGATGGTGCGGGCGAGCAGTTTGATTTCGCTGCGTAGCTGCGAAATGATGTCTTCGCGTCCGCTGCCTAATTCTTCCACAAGGCGCGCCATGTAGACATCAAGATTGCGGATATGACTGCGGGTCGCTTCATCCAGACCGCCGCTTGAACCACCCAACGAACCGCTGTTTTCAGCCAATCTGGCCAGGATCGGTTTCATCTCAAGCTGGCTTTCGGCCAGTTTCATCATCAACGCCTGTTCAGTGCGCATGTGATCGCTAAGGGTGCCCATTTTCTCACCGACCGCCATCAGGGTGTTGTTCGCCGAAATCCGGCTTTCCTCGCCCCTGCTGATGGTCCGTTGCAGGCTTTCAAGACTTTCGGCCGTCTGTTCGAGAAGCGCCTGAACATAAGCCGGAACGGACTGGTCGCCTTCGCCGCTGGCAGAGAGCGCACCACTGGACAGGCGGGTCAGGCTGGATAGCCATTCTTCAAGGTCATTATAGAAGCGGTTCAGGGCTTGTCCGGCTTGAAGATCAAGAAACCCCAGCACCAGTGACCCGGCCAAACCGAACAGGGATGATGAAAATGCCGTGCCCATGCCGGTCATGGGAGCTTGCAGACCATCTTTCAAATCCGCAAAGACGGCTGAAGTATCGGCATTGATGCTCAGGTTGGCAATAACGTTACCAATGGAAGCAACGGTGCCCAGCAATCCCCAGAAGGTGCCTAGAAGGCCCAGGAAGATAAGCAACCCGATTGTATAGCGTGACAGGTCGCGGGATTCATCGAGCCTGGAATAAATACCATCCAGCAGGGAGCGCATGGAAAGCGCGGACAGACTTAAATGATCGCGATTGCGCTCGCCCAGCATTGTCGCCATCGAGGCCAGCAGACGCGGTTGGCTGCTTTGCGATGTGGCCTGACCGTTCTGACGGAACGTTTCAATCCACGAAACTTCCGGATAGAGCATGATGACCTGACGGAAATTATAGATCACGCCAAGGACAAGAACCCCGATGATTAACCCGTTTAAGGGGGCGTTGGCCATGAAAGCGCCTTGCAGGGGCTCAAACAGAAAAGCCGCGACAGCCATGACGGCTATCAGGAACAAAACCATTCTAAGAAGAAAGCGCCGCGGGTTGGTCATGGTCGGAGAACTCTCCTTAACTTATGTACCAGATGTATTTGGAGATAAAAATCGTGACGATTTTAAGGCGTTCATCGCTCCGCTACGTTCAGATCGACACGGTTGATGGGTTCTTCAGTTGTTTTATTGCCCAGTGCCCGTACATCGATGCGGGTGCTTCTGACACCGCTTTCAATCAGGAAAGAACGAACCGCAAGCGCCCTGGAAAGTGACATTCTGCGGGCCAGACTCGATGACAGAGACGGGCCGCCAGCATAGGCCATCAATTGCAGGCGTACGCTTTCCTGTCCCTTCATCTTATTGGCCAACGCGACCAATCCGTCTTTTGCGGCTGCCGGAAGTTTTGTCTGATCGCCGGTAAAGGTGACTCGCAAGGCCTGTCCCGGGCCCATTGCCGATGTTGCCGCTGGCACTGCCGCTTGCTCTGTGGCGACAACCTTTTCCGCTTTCGGTTCTGGCGGCGGGGCCGGTGCTTTTGGTGCCTCAACCTTGGCGACTTTCGGGGCTGGTTCGACAACGGGTGCTGGCGGCGGCGCTTTTTTGACTTCCGGTGCGGCTGCTGGCGTTATTGCCGGTTTCGCCGGGGCGGCAAGTTTGACAGGTGCCGGTTCTGGTGCTGTTTTAACAACCGGGGCAGGGGCTTGTTTCTTGGCGGCACTTTGAACAGCTTTTTGTTTCTTCGGCAAGACCAGAGTTTTTCCGCTGACTGTCGGAACATGAAGCATGGACGTTGGCGCCTGACTGCCCGGCATGATCAACTTGATACCAGACCCACCACCAAAAACGGTGGCCTCTGCACCGGTTGCCGGCTTGTAGCCGCCATTATCGATGACACTCAGGTCTACCGTTACATTTGGATGGGAGAAATCCATGTAGGTATCTTGCTGAGCCGTGGCGATGGCTGAACTTGCAAGAACCAGTGAAAAAGCCGTCAGCGCGCCCGTGATGACAGGACGTGCGCTGGTAAATTGAGAATTGTTTTGAAATAAGTCCATGATGCGTCTGATATACCGCCCGTTGCTGGCTTTGCCCAAATTATATTCTGTCAAGATAACCAAGCGTGGCTCGTGGCACAACCATTTTACCGGGTAAGCTCAACGCCTTGCGGGTTTTTTAAGTGGCGTTCTTAATCAGTTTGCCCAAGGGCACGTGAAGTTGGTCGTTGGCGGCCAGAATAGAGCCGCTCTCCAGCATCTTGCCCTTGCCGTCAATCTCGGTGACGTATCCACCCGCCTCGCGGACAATGACGATACCTGCGGCTATGTCCCAGGGGCTTAAGCCGGTTTCCCAAAACCCTTCATAGCGCCCGGCGGCAACGTATGCCAGGTCGAGCGCTGCCGATCCAAACCGGCGCACCCCGCAGGAGACGGCCATCACCGCTTCAAGTTGTTTAAGGAACAACGGATGGTCGCGTGCGCCCATGAAAGGAATGCCGGTGGCGAACAGGGCCTCATCCATGGCGTTGCGTCCCGAAACCCGGATGCGCCTGTCATTGAGGTGCGCCCCCTGGCCCTTTTCGGCCCAGAACATTTCATCATGGACGGGTTCATAAATGACCCCGGCGAAGGGTTCGTTATCACGCTGCAAGCCAATGGAGATGGCGAAGTGCGGCAATCCGTGCAGGAAGTTGGTGGTCCCGTCCAGGGGATCGATGATCCAGCAGTTGGAACTGTCGGAGCCAACAATCTCGCCGGATTCTTCCATCAGGAAGGAATAATTAGGCCGCGCCTTCTTCAACGCGTAGTGCAGGGTGTCTTCGGCGGTTTTATCGGCCGAACTGACGAAATCTGCAGGGCCCTTACGCGCCACTTGCAGGTTTTCAACTTCGCCAAAATCGCGCAGAAGTTTGCGCGACGCCTTCTGGGCCGCGGCGATCATCACATTTACCAGGGCGGAACGGTGGGCCATCAGTTGTTAATCTTTCGCTCGCTCGACATATGAAGCATCAGCGGTGTTGACGACGATGCGGGTGCCTGTCCCGATATGGGGCGGAACCAGTGTTTTGACACCGTTTTCAAGAACCGCCGGTTTGTATGATGAAGACGCCGTCTGTCCTTTGACGACGGCATCGGCCTCCGTTACTTCAAGGGTGACATGGTCGGGCAACTGAACGCCAATGGGATCGTCTTCATGACTTTCAACAGCGACGATCATGCTTTCTTGCAGGAAAGCGATCTGTTCTTCACCGATCAGCTCGCGGTTTAAGGTGATCTGTTCGTACGTTTCGTTATCCATGAATGTGTACATGTCGCCATCGGCGAAAAGGTACTGGTAGTCCTTCTGGTCAAGGCGTGCCCGCTCGACTGTTTCCGAAGAACGGAAACGTTCGTTAAGCTTGGTTCCATCGCGTACGCCGCGCAATTCCACCTGCAGGTAAGCCCCGCCTTTACCTGGCTGTGTGTGCTGGATTTTCACTGCCCGCCACAGGCGTCCCTGATGTTCAATCACCATACCGGGACGAACGGCATTTCCATTAATTTTCATAATTTCGGACCATCTTTTGACTGTAAGGCGCGGAAGCTATCAGGTTGCCCTGTATGAAGCAATGGCACAGGTTTTTTAAGGATCGACGGGCGTTTTCTTAAACAGCCTGTTGAAGGCGACGACGGCTTGTTCCGGTCCTTCCGGGTAATCCCAAACCCCGGCGACGACGGCCAGGAAATCTGCCCCGGCGCTAATCAGGGGCTGGCAGTTTTCAACACTGATGCCACCAATGGCGACGACCGGCACGGTCATGTCTTTGCTCCACCAGTTGAGGATTTGCGGATCCGGGTGGGCTTTCGGTGTTTTTGTTGCGGTCGGGAAAAAGGCGCCGAAGGCGACGTAATCGGCGCCTGCTTCAGCGGCCTCCATGGCCAGATGTCTGGAATCATGGCAGGTGACACCGATGGTGGCGTTATTCCCGATGGCCTCACGGGCTTCTTCGTAGGTGGCGTCCTGCTGGCCCACATGAACCCCGTCGCAACCGGTCTTGGCGGCAAGGGCCGGGTCATCATTGAGCAAAAATGCGACACCGCGTTCCTGGGCGATCGGCTTTAAGGCATCGATGGCGCGGATGATGTCTTCTTCTACCATGTCTTTGAGGCGCAGTTGCAGGCAGGCGACACGACCGGCGTCCAGAGTGCGTGCCAGAATGTCGGGAAAGACGGACAGGTCGAGTTTTGGTGGCGTGATCAGGTATAACTGTGTGCGGTTGAAATCAGTCATTGCGGCAGTTCCTTGAGCCATGCGCGACAGGCGGCGGCGGGGTTGTTCATGTCGTACAGATCAAGTTCATCACCAGTTTCGGTATAGACCGTGGCCCCGCGCTGACCTGCGATATCGGCAAGTTTTTCAGACAATTCCCGGCCGTTGGATATGCGCACCACTTTAATGCCGTGCCTGAGTGCCCCCAATGCCAGTCCCGGATCGTCTCCACAATCGAGAACGGCCTGGAAATCGGCGTCCGGGAAACTTTCTGCGGCTTGCGCGACAATGTCCCGAAAGACAGTTGCACCAAGGGTTGCCGCCGCCCCGGCAGGGCTGATCAGGGTGACCCGGGCACCAACGTCAACAGCCGCCTCTAGGGCCGCCTGGGCGTGTTCCAGTGAGTGAATAATGATGGCGTTGCTCATGATGGCGTAGACATAGGATGGTTGTGTGAAAATGCCAAGGGGGGACTAGCTGATTTTCTGGCGCACACCGGCGGAAATAAATTCACTAATCACCACGACGAAGAAAACTGAAACCAGCATCAGCGAGACTTCCCGCCAGGCGAACAGGTTGATGGAAGAATAGAGCTGGATGCCGATGCCGCCAGCGCCGACGAAACCCAGAACCGTGGACTCCCGTATGTTGATGTCCCAGCGATAGATGGTGGTGCCGTAAATCACCGGCAGAACCTGGGGCAGGATACCGATCCACAACACCTGCAGGCGCGAAGCGCCGGTGGCTTTGATGGCTTCCACCGTTCCCTGATCAATTTCCTCGATGGCTTCGGCCGTAAGCTTGCCCATGAAACCAATGGAGCGGAAGGCGATTGCCCAGATGCCGGCCATCGGACCGGGACCGAAAATGGCGACGAACAATAATCCCCAGACCACGGTATTAACCGAGCGCGAGGTGACCAGGATCAGGCGACCGATAAACCATGTCACGGAGTTGAAAGTCGTGTTGCGGGCCGCCAGGAACGCCACAGGAAAGGCGATCGCGATGGTCGCCACGGTGCCCAGGGTGGCGATGTGGATGGTCTCAATCAGCGGTTCGTAGAGTTTGTCCAGAAAATCCAGATCGGGCGGCCACATGCGAACCCCCAGATCCAACGCCTGCACATGGGCGTCGAGAAAATAAATCCACGGGATATCCAGGTTGCTAACCGACCACACGGCGACGAAGATGATGCTGACATACCAAATGTAGCGGATCAGTGTTTGACGTGGATTAAAGCGTTGCCAGACTTCCGGATATTTCCGCACATGTTCTTCCAGGGTCATCGCAGGCCGCTCCGTACCCAGTTTGAGAAAATCTCACCAAGGAAAACGATGCTGACGATGACAATCAAGATGGCCAGACTGAAATCATAGTCGTAACGGCTGAAGGTGGCGGCCAGGACCTGCCCGATGCCGCCGGCCCCGACGATGCCGACGACCGTGGAATGGCGAATATTGGCGTCGAGGCGATAAATGGAGACACCCATATAGCGCGGCAGGGCTTGTGGCGAAATGCAGTAAATCAACAGCTTGGGAAAGCTGGCTCCGGTGGCGCGCACCGCCTCAATCTGACCCGGAGGCATGTTCTCGATGTCTTCGGCCAGCATTTTCGAAATGAAACTGGCCGATGCCACGACCAGGGTCAGCACACCGGCCAGCGGGCCGAAACCGAATATCTTGACGAAGAAAATTGCGATGATGATCTCGTGGAAAGTGCGCGATAGAACGATAATCGCGCGCGCCACAAGGTAGACTGGCCGGGGCACCAGATTGGAAGCGCCGCATAAACCCAGCGGAATAGCGATGATCATGCCGAAGAAGCTGGCGGCGAAGGCCATCTGGACGCTTTCTATCATTCCCTTGACCAGCAACTCCCAGCGGGTGAAATCGGGCGGCACCATGCGCGAGAACATGTTGGCGGCCCGTGTCAGGCCACTGGACATGCGATGCCAGTTGAAGTCCAGGGTGCTCATGGAGAAAAAAAGGTAGGCCACGGCTATGACCACAAGTCCGTAACGCCAATAAGGATTTTCAACCAGTTTTATGGTGTGCCACTCGCCCGGCGCAGTATCCTGATTTTCAGTTCCGCTCGTCATCCCGACGAGGACTCCCGGATCAAACCCTTATCTTTCTTGGGTTTTTCTTTGCTTTGCGTTTCACCGCCGCCCTCGTCTTCGTCGTCAACCTTGCGGATGGTGGTGCTCCAATCTTCCTCGCCATAGATTTGAGTCAGCACATCGGCGGTGACCTGTTCGGCGGTGCCGTCAAAGACAATTCGCCCATCGGCCAGTCCGATGATGCGATCCGAAAAAGTTTGAGCCAGGGCCACGTCATGGATATTTATCAGGGCCGGCGTGTTGTTTTCACGGGCCAATTCGACCAGCAACCGCATGATCTGGCGCGATGTCTTGGGATCCAGGCTGGCTGTCGGTTCGTCAACCAACAGCAGGTCGGGGCGTTGCATCAGGGCCCGGGCGATGCCGACACGCTGGCGCTGGCCCCCCGACAGGGCGTCGGCGCGGGTGTTTTGGTAACCGTCCAGGCCGACCCTGTCCAAAAGCTTAAAGGCGGCGCTGACGTCTTCGGGCGGGTACTTGCGCCGGTAGGCCCGCCAGAATCCGATGTAGCCCAGGCGTCCCGACAACACATTTTCCATCACCGTCAGGCGTTCGACAAGATTGTATTCCTGGAAGATCATGCCCATGCGCCGACGCGCCTTGCGTAAGCCGTGGCTGCCCAATCCGGCGATATCCATCCCGTCCAGCAGAATTTGCCCGGAAGTGGGGTCGACAAGCCGGTTGATGCAGCGGATCAGGGTACTCTTGCCCGCGCCGGAAGGGCCAATGATTGTTATCACCTTGGGATCGTCGACGCTAAAGCTGACGCCGTTCAGCGCCTTGGCACCGGTGGGGTAGATTTTTACAAGATTTTGAATGGTCAGCATTGCCGTCCTTTCACTTAAAAAACCGCCGCCCCGATACTGGCGGGGACGGCGATTTTTAGCGTAGGCTCAAGATACAACTGCTTTCTACTTCTTTTTCTTGACCTTCATACCTTGCAATGCAGCCTCGTTATAAACGGTGCCGTTCATCTTCTGGATGGTGCGAATGTCCGACCAGTGGTCCTTGAAGCTGATCGAAATAAAGCGATCGGATTTTGAGCCGAACTCTTTATGCAGCGCCGTTCCCGCCCAGTCGAAGGAAAGGAATGCGTAGGTGACTTGGCGCTGAAGATCAGGATGCAAGTTGTGGGCAAAGCCATATGATGTGGTCGGGAACAACTTGGATTCCCAGATGACGCGCAGGTCATCCCTGTTGACGACGCCCTTTTCGACCATGCGGTCCAGTACGCTGGAGGCGATGGGAGCGGCGTCGTAGTCCATGTTGGCGACACCCATGATCGAGTTGTCGTGCTTGCCCGAGTACTTGACCTCATAGTCCTTGTCAGGTTCCACGCCAAGTGACTTGAACAGGGCTCTGGGCGCTTGATTGCCAGAGTTTGACGAAGGTGTCACATGGGCGATATTGCGCCCCTTCATATCGGAAACTTTGGTGATGTCGCTGCTTTTGTGGGTGATCAACTGCAGTTTATAGCCGAACCTGCCGTCGTGCTTGCCCATGATGGCGATCGGCACGTAACCGGCCAGATTGACGCCGAACACCGTCGGGCCAGTCGAGATGCCGGCGACGTGCAGACGGCCCGAACGCATGGCCTCGACCTGAGCGGCGTAGGATTCAGCGCCATACCATTTGACCTTCTTTCCCGTAGCCTTGGAAAGATAGTCCATGAATTCAGTAAACACGTTCTCATAAACGGAAGGATCTTCAACCGGGGTGTACGAGAAAATGAGGGTATCAGGGTCCAGCCACTTGCTTGCATCGGTCGGCATATCGGCGACCAGATCTCCATCGGCATCGCAGAAGCGCGAATCAAGATCGCCCCGGTTTTTGCATTCATCGGCGGATACAGGAGCCGATAGTCCAAACACGAAGGCGACGGAAACAATACTCATGGCGCAGACCCGTATAGCCTGCCGCAGCGTTAATTTGAAATCCATTTTTGATACTCCCTTAATCTGCTGTTTGCAGGGATTTGCAGTCCACCTACGTTCCCCGTCCTAAATTAAGGCGTCACTGTGACTCCACAGAAACGTGAAGTAAAACGTTTGTTGATATTTATTGCCGATGAAAGTTATTGCGTTTACCCAATCTTGCGCCCCGATCAGAGACTTGGTCAACGCGACGGAACAGTCACGCGATTATTTAGATAATCGCTTTTAGTGTTCAAGTCCCTCAGGCGCCGGGCGTTCGCTCCGCTCTCTTGGCTGGGCCTCTGGAAGTCAAAATAAAAGTGGCGACAGGAGAATATCCTGCCGCCATTTTTCATTTATTTCTTAAGCCCGCGACTGCAGGCCGCCGCTCCTGCGGCGAGCCAAGGGTTCGGAGAACCCGCCCGGCGCTTGAGGGAACCTAAGAAGCCTTCATCATCGCCACAGCGGTATCCGACATGCGGTTGGAGAAGCCCCATTCGTTGTCGTACCAGGTGAGGATGCGGACGAAGTCGCCATCCATGACTTTGGTTTCAGGTGCCGCGAAGAACGAGCTGTATGAGCTGTGGTTGTAGTCACTCGATACCAGCGGCAGTTCGGTGTAACCCAGAATGCCTGTTAGACGATCTGATTGGCTGGCGGCTTTGATGGCTTCGTTGATTTCTTCAACCGACGTTTTGCGATTGGCGTTGAAGCACAGATCAACAACGGAAACATTCGGGGTTGGTACACGCATGGAAGTGCCATCCAGCTTGCCATTCAGTTCCGGCAAGACCAGGCCAACGGCCTTAGCCGCACCGGTGGTCGCCGGAATGATGTTCAACGACGCTGCACGGGCACGGCCCAGATCTGAATGCAGGGTATCAACCGTGCGCTGATCACCGGTGAAGGAGTGGACTGTGGTCATGAAACCCTTATCGATACCAACCAGCTTGTTCAGGATGTCGGCGACAGGCGCCAGGCAGTTGGTCGTGCACGAGGCGTTGGAAACAACCGTGTGACCAGCTTCCAGCTTGTCGTCATTGACGCCGTAAACAACGGTCAGGTCGGCGCCGGAAGCGGGGGCGGATACCAGAACCTTCTTGGAACCTGCATCAAGGTGAACGGAGGCTTTTTCCTTGGAGGCGAAAATGCCAGTGCATTCGTAAACCACATCGACGCCAAGATCACCCCAGGGCAGGGCCGAAGGATCACGCTCGGATGTGACTTTGATGTCTCCGCGACCGGCGTTCATGGTGTCACCGGAAACTGTCACATCGGTGGGAAGGACGCCGTGAACCGAATCATATTTCAACAGATGAGCATTGGCTTCCGCTGATCCCAAATCGTTGATGCCGACGACTTCAACATCGTCACGACCGGATTCAACCAGTGCCCGAAACGTCAACCGACCGATACGGCCAAAACCATTAATTGCTACGCGAATCGCCATCTTTATCCTCCCAATGGCCGAATATCCGGCCTGTAAATTAAAAACCTTTGAGTAAGTTCACTTAAAATCAGAATTCAATGCGCCTGTGATAGCACGGACACCAGTGTGGGCTAACACCCCTGCCGGGGGGTAGGGGCTCACCCCATCGGGTGGGCGCAAGATTGATCGGATTTTCCTGCCCGTCAATGGACATATTGTCCCTATTTTACAATTAACATCTGCGTGCCGGTTGACGGGCTTGAGTTGCAGGGCATATTGTTCTTCAGTTAGAACATGCGTTTATTGTTTTAAGCATCGGTTTTCAAAAGGATTTCTCACGTGGCGCTCGTCGGTAAAAAAGGCAACAAGCCCAAGCGGTTAAAAACCGCCAGCCAGCGTCTCGACGCGGCAATGGAGCGCCTGGAAAAAGCCCTGGAGGCAAAAAATAGCGGTGATGACGGGGCCGAAGTCGCAGCCCTTAAAAGTGAAGTCGAGAAACTGACAGGCGTCAATAAAGCCACTGGCGAGCGCCTTGATGGTGCGATCAAACGTCTGAAAACTGTCCTTAAAGAGGTCTGAAAAAGTCATGCCGCAAGTCTCGATCACCATTAACGGCCGCAAATATCAGGTCGCTTGCGATGACGGTCAGGAAGCCCACCTGACCCGGCTGGGTGATTATGTCGACAAGCGCCTCAATGAATTGGTCGCCGCCGTCGGTCAGGTCGGCGATTCGCGTCTGCTGGTCATGGTTTGCCTTTTGCTGGCCGATGAACTTTCCGACCTGTATAGCGAAAATGAATCTCTTAAAGGCAAGGGTGATGGCGGCGCCTCGACTGCCAGGGGCGAGGAGGAACTTGCCGTGGCCGTGGAAAAAATTGCCGAACGCATCGAAAATATTGCCGCCGGCCTCGAACAGGCTTAGATAAGTATAAGGAACGGGTGCTGCGGGCCTCGTCAGGCAACGTTATCCCTGGGGCCAATATCTACCCTTAGGGAGCTGTCCCTGCCGGACTCCTGGGTCCGGTATATGGCGCCCACCTGCAACCGCAGGCCACGGTGGATGCTTCGCCAACGACCCCGCGGCCCCGTTCTGTTTTATTTCTTGAAAAATGGCCAAGGTTATTGAATGTCCGCCGATCAAGACAAAAACAAGATGCGCGAGAGCGCGCGGACAAGGCGGTTAAAAGCCCATAGTCAGGACGGGAAGGGCGCAGCAGTGAGTCTTGCCTCCCATGTGTTGGCTCTTCTTAAGGACAAGCCACCCACCATCATTGCCGCATACTGGGCCATCGGCAGCGAAATTGATGTTGGTCCGCTTATGAACACGCTGATCGATGATGGCTGGCGGGTGGCCTTGCCTGTCGTTGTCGAAAGCGCCAGTCCGCTTATTTTTCGCAGTTGGTCGCCTGGCATGGAACTGGTTGAAGGCCCGCTGAAAACAGTGCAACCGGATCAACAACATGCCCAAGTGATCCCGGACGTCATCATAACACCACTACTGGCTTTTGATGATCAGGGTTACCGTCTGGGTCAGGGCGGCGGCTTCTATGACCGAACCCTGGCGGGGTTGAATGTTCTTTCTATCGGTGTCGCCTTTGCCGCCCAGCGGGTCGATCTGATTCCCCGTGACGGGTTTGACCAGCGGCTTGATTTTATCGTCACCGAGCAGGGAAAGATTTAAAATGGATGGTTACACAATCAGGCATATCGGTCTGGATATCGATTATTATCATGATGAAAGCGATCAGTTAAAACTGCCACGCGAGACCGAAGATCTGTACGCAATCGATAAGGAGAAGGCGGCCCTCTTCACCGAAACCGCCAGTGGTCTGGATTTCAGTTCCGAAGAAATGCTGGAGTGGTATTTTACCCACTCAAAGAAAACATTGGCGGAACATTTACCAAAACGCGGCAGCAGTGATGCCCAGCCACCGCGCCAGGTAATCATTTTCCCCATTCAATTTCCGCCGGGTATATTCCATATAATGACGGAACAGGGCGCAGTCGATATAAAGGGCTTGCGTCTGGCTATCGAAGTGTCCGTTTAAAAATTAAAAGGTTTGTGATGCGAATTCTCATGTGCGGTGACGTCGTCGGTAAAAGCGGTCGTCAGGCGATCCTTTATAATATAGAAGACCTGCGGGCCCGTCTGGCCCTGGATTTCGTCCTCGTTAACGGCGAGAACGCGGCTCACGGCTTTGGTATTTCCGAGAAAATCTGCGCCACTTTTTATCAGGTCGGCGTCGATGTCATCACCACCGGCAATCATGTCTGGGACCAGCGCGAAATCATGAACTATATCGATAGCGACCCCAGGCTGCTGCGCCCGATCAATTACCCGGCCCGCACGCCGGGTGCAGGTTCCGGCGTGTTCGAGACGCAAGCCGGTAAAAAGGTGCTGGTTATCCATCCCATGGGGCGCTTGTTCATGGACCCGCTCGATGATCCATTTCTGGCTGTCGAAAATGTTCTGGAAAAATACACTCTTGGTCAGGGCGTTGACGCCATTATCGTCGACATGCACGCCGAGGCGACCAGCGAAAAAATGGCCATGGGCCATCATTGTGACGGCCGGGCCTCGGTCGTCGTCGGCTCTCACTCACATATTCCGACCGCCGACGCCCAGATTTTGCCCGGCGGCACCGCCTATCAGACTGACATGGGCATGTGTGGGGATTACAATTCAGTGATTGGTATGATCAAGGAGACGGCGGTCGCCCGCTTCACCTCCAAATTGCCTGCCGGGCGGCTGGAACCGGCAAGCGAGGAGGCAACCCTGTGTGCGGTGCTGGTCGAAACGGACGACACCACCGGACTCGCCAAATCCGTAGAACCTGTACGGCTGGGTGGCAGACTGGCCGAAACCGTGCCAGGCTGAAATTATCCCGCCAGCCCTCCCTTTACCGAGCCGCCCAAATGCTGCCATATTGCGTTGCTACTTATCGTCAGGCGACGGGGTGTTGTTATGCGCGCCTTTTTGTACGTCTTGTCGCTATATGTGGTATAAGCGCACGTCGTTATCCACATGATTTTGCTTAAATGAGGGAATTGTTTAGAGACCATGGCTGGCCATTCAAAGTTCAAAAACATCATGCACCGCAAGGGTGCCCAGGACGCAAAGCGTGCCAAAGTCTTCGCCAAGCATATCCGCGAATTGACCGTCGCCGCCAAAACCGGCTTGCCGGACCCGGCCATGAATCCGCGTTTACGCACCGCCATTGCGGCGGCCAAGGCGGTCAATATGCCCAAGGACAATATGGACCGGGCCATCAAAAAAGGCGCCGGTGGTGGCGATGACACCAACTTCGACGAGGTCCGCTATGAAGGCTACGGCCCCGGCGGCGTCGCCATCATTGTCGAAACACTGACCGATAACCGCAACCGCACCGCCGCCGAAGTGCGTTCCGCCTTTACCAAGTACGGTGGCAATCTTGGCGAGACGGGCAGCGTTGGTTTTATGTTCGATCAACTGGGTTTTATCGAGTATCTGCCAGCTGCGGCCAATGCCGACGATATGTTTGAAGCGGCCCTGGAGGCAGGGGCCAGTGATGTTGAGACGACGGACGATGGTCACGAAATCATTTGCGCTGTGGAAGATCTGGGTGTCGTTCGCGACGCCCTGGAGGAAAAATTCGGCGCGCCCGAAGACGCCCGCCTTGACTGGAAACCACAGACGACGACGGAACTGGATGAAGACAAGGCGACAACGTTGCTCAAATTGCTCGACGTTCTGGAAGATAACGACGACGTTCAGCGGGTGGCGTCAAACTTTGAAGTCTCCGACGAGGTTATGGAACGTTTGAGCGCTTAAATGCTTAAATATAGAGGCTGAAAAACATGAGATTGATCGGGTTCGATCCGGGCCTTAGACAGACCGGGTGGGGTGTCATTGAAAGCGATGGCAACCACCTGACCCATGTCGCCAATGGTGCTGTCAAAACGACGGCCAGCGCCGATTTGGCGGTGCGGCTGGTTCAACTGCACGATGGCTTGCTTGAAATCGTCGAACGCTACGCACCCCTTGAGGCCGCCGTCGAGGAAACCTTCGTTAACAAGAATCCGACTTCAACCCTGAAACTGGGACAGGCCCGTGGGGTCGTCATGCTGGTGCCTGCCCGGGCCGGACTGGTGGTCAGTGAATACACTCCGAACCTGATTAAAAAATCCGTGGTCGGGGCCGGTCATGCGGCCAAGGAGCAAGTGCAGATGATGGTGGGGACCCTGCTTCCGGGAACCGACATCGCCAGCGCCGACGCCGCCGATGCCCTTGCCGTGGCGATCTGTCATGCCCACCACCGCGCCAGTGCCGAGATCATCCTCAAGGCCGCGGGAGGCACGGGATGATCGCCAAGCTGACAGGATTGATTGATCAGTGTGGAAGCGACTGGGCCGTCATTGATGTGTCGGGTGTTGGCTATCTTGTCTTTTGCTCTGCCCGCACCCTGGGCCGTCTGGTGCCCGGTGAAGCGGCTTCACTGGTTATCGAAACCCATGTCCGTGAGGATCACATTCATCTCTATGGCTTTTTGGATGAATCCGAACGCTCATGGTTCAAGCTGCTGACGACAGTCCAGGGAGTCGGTGCAAAAGTCGGGCTGGCCATCCTTTCGGTATTAAGCGGTGATGAACTGCTTCAGGCCATTGCGGCAGCTGACAAGGCGACGATTACCCGGGCACCGGGCGTCGGGCCTAAACTGGCGGTTCGGTTGCTTTCTGAACTTAAAGACAAGGTGGCGACCATGGCCTTGGGCCCGGTTGCTGTTCTTGACGGCGAGGCGTCACCTGGAAGCAGCGCCAGCGGTGTGATCTCCGAAGCCGTTTCGGCTCTGGTTAATCTTGGTTATTCGGCTTCCGACGCTTTAAGTGCCGTCAGCCGCGCGGCGACAAAGATGGGTGAAGATGCCAGCCTTGAAGAATTGATCCGCGGCGGCCTTGGTGAACTTGCCCCCAGTCAGCGGGGGGTCAGTTGATGAGTGAAGACAGATTGGTCGACACCCAATCTTCCGGCGAGGAAATAGCCGACGCGGCCATGCGTCCGCAGCAGCTAAGCGATTTTGTCGGTCAGCGTCAGGTGCGCGAAAATTTATCAGTCTTTGTGGCGGCGGCCCGCAAACGCGGCGAGGCGCTGGATCATGTTCTGTTTCACGGTCCCCCGGGCCTTGGCAAAACGACGCTGGCGCAAATTGTCGCCCGCGAACTGGGCGTCGGATTTCGCGCCACCTCCGGCCCGGTTATCGCCAAGGCGGGAGACCTGGCGGCGATTCTGACTAACCTGCAACCCAATGATGTTTTGTTCATTGATGAAATTCACAGGCTCAGCCCGGTCGTTGAGGAAATCCTTTATCCGGCCATGGAGGACTTCCAGCTCGACCTGATCATCGGCGAGGGGCCTGCGGCGCGCTCTGTCCGTATTGATCTGCCGAAGTTCACGCTGGTCGGTGCGACAACCCGTTCGGGCCTGATCACCACACCGCTTCGCGAACGCTTCGGCATTCCCATGCGGGTGGTTTTTTATGAGCCTGAAGAACTGGAATCGATTGTTCGGCGTGGTGCTTCTTTACTGGGACTTGAGCTGACCACCGACGGTGCTATGGAAATCGCCCGCCGTTCGCGTGGCACACCCAGGGTCGCCGGAAGGCTGCTGCGTAGGGTCCGTGATTTTGCTTCCGTCGACGGCACTGCGGAAGTGACAAAAGAAAGCGCTGATGCGGCTTTGAACCGGCTTGATGTTGATCATCGCGGTCTCGACGCCATGGACCGGCGTTATCTGACCTGCATCGCCGAAAATTATGCGGGTGGTCCGGTCGGCGTTGAAACCATGGCCGCCGCCTTGTCTGAACAACGCGATACGATTGAAGAAGTTATCGAGCCTTACCTGATCCAGCAGGGGCTGTTGATGCGCACGCCGCGCGGTCGCACTCTGACGGCCCAGGCCTTCACCCATCTTGACCTGCCGGTACCGGCGACGGTCGGGCAGTTGGAGTTGGTGGTGGAGGCCGGAGATGAATAATCCACATGTTTTCCCACTCAGGGTATATTTCGAGGACACGGATGCCGGTGGCATCGTCTATTACGCCAATTATCTGAAATATGCGGAGCGCGCCCGGACCGAGATGCTGCGTACCGTCGGCATTGAAAGTTCAAAATTGATGGACGAGGACAACATCGCCCTGACCGTCAAGACGTGCTCGCTGGATTATCTGAAACCGGCTCGGCTGGATGAGGCGCTGGAAGTTCATACCTGTATCGAAAAAGTCGGTGGCGCTTCCTTAAGTGGCGAGCAGACGATTAAACGCGGCGAGGATGATCTTGTCGTTATCCAGATCAAACTCGCCTGTATGGCGATGGACGGAAAACCGGCGCGACTGCCCGGTCCGGTACGCTCAACTCTCGATAAATTTTGTCAACAAAATGAGTAAACGATGGAAAACTCTGTAATTAGTGCTGTTACCCTTGGTGGCTCAGTCGGTGAGCTGGATTTCTCGATGCTGTCGCTGTTTCTGCGCGCCGACCTGATCGTCAAGTCGGTCATTATTATCCTGCTGCTGGCTTCGATCTGGTGTTGGGCGATCATTGTCGAGAAAGTCCTGGGTTTGAAAAAACTGAACGCCGGGGCGGCCAAGTTTGAACAGGCGTTCTGGTCGGGGGTGTCGCTGGATGAACTTTATAATCGTACTGGTGCCCAGCCGAAGGATCCCATGTCGGCGGTGTTCATTGCCGCCATGCGTGAATGGAACCGCGCCGTATCAAGTAGCGCGGGCGATCCAACAGCCAGTGTCAGCCTGTCCGAGCGCATTGAGCGGGTCATGCAAATCACCCTGGCCCGGGAAATGGACCGGGCCGAACGCTACATGACGTTTTTGGCGACGACCGGTTCGACGGCCCCGTTTATTGGCCTGTTCGGCACCGTCTGGGGGATCATGAATTCTTTCCAGTCTATCGCCGTTTCAAAGAACACCTCGCTGGCGGTCGTCGCCCCCGGCATTGCTGAGGCCCTGTTCGCCACCGCCCTTGGCCTGCTGGCGGCAATCCCGGCGGTTATCGCCTACAACAAGTTGAGCCGCGATCTTGATCGTTACGCCGGACGGCTGGACAGTTTCGCCGGGGAGTTTTCGGCCATTTTGTCGCGCCAGCTTGATGAACGGGCCAAGAAGGAAGACAACTGACCATGGCCCAAATCCTGTCCAAATCAGGCCGTGGGACTCGCATCCGCAGCCGCCCGATGAGCGAAATCAACGTCACGCCCATGGTCGACGTGATGTTGGTGCTGCTGGTTATCTTTATGGTCACCGCACCGCTATTGACCGTTGGCGTTTCTGTTGATTTGCCCAAGACCAAGGCTTCCGCCATTGCCGGGGATGACGAACCGCTGGCTGTTTCCATCGACGACAAAGGTCAGGTTTTCATTCAGGACACCCCGGTGGAACTGGCCGGGCTGGTGCCGCGCTTGCTGGCGATTACCGGTAATAATCCTGATGTCCGTATCTTCGTGCGCGGCGACAAGGCGATAAGCTATGGGCGGGTGATGGAAGTCATGGGCACGGTCAACGCCGCAGGCTTTCGTAAAGTAGCCTTGATCACCGAACGCATGAACCTGCCAAAAATTAAAAACTAATGGGAATCGGTGTCGCCATATCCGTTTTTTTGCATGTGGTGATGGTTGTTGTCGCCTACGTGGGGCTGCCCAATTTGCGCCGTGACGTGATGATGGAAGCGCCGATCATGGTCGAACTGGTCACCGTCGCCGAAATCACCAACGCCCCGCAACCGGACGTCAAACCCGAAGAAAAGAAAAAGCTGGAAGAACCCAAACCCGAACCGAAGCCCGAACCCAAGCCGGAACCGCCCAAGCCGGAAGTGAAAGCGGCCCCGCCACCACCAGCGCCCGAACCAGAACCCGCTCCCCCACCGGAGCCAGAGGAAGTCGCCATCGTTCCGCCGCCACCCGAAGCCAAGCCCAAGGCCAAGGAAAAACCCAAACCGAAGCCCGAGCCCAAACCGGTGGTCAAGGAAAAGCCGAAACCGAAACCGAAAGCGCCTACAGCCCTGGCCAAGGTCAAGCTGAAGCGCAAGCCCAAACCGCCTGACGCTTTTGCCGGGGTCTTGAAAACGCTTAAAGACCTGAAAAGCCAGCCGGCCCCGATCCCGGAAGATAAGAAGGAAGAGGAAAAGAAAGACAGTAAAACCTCATTCGAGGATCAGATCGCCAAGGCGCTGGGATCGAAAAAGCGTAACTTCGATCAATCACGCCCGTTGTCGATCAGTGAGATTGATCTGGTCCGACAGCAGATCGCCAAGTGCTGGAACCTGCCGGCGGGGGCCAAGGACGCCGAAAACATGGTCATCGAAATTGCCGTCGCCATGAATACCGATGGCACCGTACGCACCGCCAATATCAAAAATACCGGCTTGCAATCCGATCCGTTCTTGCGGGCGATGGCGGAAAGTGCTTTACGTGCGGTCTTGAACAGGCGCTGCCAACCGTTCAAATTACCGCGTGATAAATATGACCGCTGGAAAACAATGACGCTTATATTCAATCCCAAGGAGATGTTCGGATCATGACGACTATAGTGCGGACACTACTTGCGACAATTCTTTGCGCCGCTTTTGCCTTTCAGGCCCAGGCGGAACTGCGTATCGACATTACCCGCGGCACGGTCGAGCCGTTGCCCATCGCGGTGACAGATTTTGTTGGCGGCACGACGGTTGAGCAGGAATACGGACGTGGCATTAGCCGCGTGATCGCAGCTGACCTTGAACGTTCGGGCCTGTTCAAGCCCTTGGACAGCCGCGCTTTTATTCAAAACAGTCAGGGCCCGGGTACCTTACCCCGCTTTGGTGACTGGCGGGTTATCAACGCCCAGGCGCTGGTTCAGGGTCGCACCCAGGTCGTTCCCGATGGCCGCCTGAAGGTTGAATTCCGCCTGTGGGATGTCTACGCCGAACAGCAAATGGTCGGGCTCGCCTATTTTACGGTTCCCGATAACTGGCGGCGCGTCGCCCATATTGTTTCGGATGCTATCTACAAACGGATCACCGGGGAAAGTGGCTACTTCGATACCCGTATCGTTTACATTTCGGAAACCGGTCCGCAGAATCGCCGGATCAAACGCCTGGCCATTATGGACCAGGATGGAGACAATCACCGGTTTCTGACCGATGGTGGAACACTGGTTCTGACGCCACGCTTCTCGCCGACATTGCAGGAAATTACCTACCTGTCCTATTACGGCAACCAGCCGCGGGTTTATATTTTCAATATCGATTCCGGTCGCCAGGAAGTGCTCGGCGATTTCCCGGGCATGACCTTCGCGCCGCGTTTTTCAGCTGATGGTAACAAGGTCATCATGAGCATGGCCAAGGATGGTAATTCCGAAATCTACACCATGGACTTGAGAACCCGAACGGTTAAACGCCTGACCAACCATTCGGCTATCGATACATCGCCCAGTTATTCCCCAGACGGCAAGTACATTACCTTTAACTCCGACAGGGGGGGCTCCCAGCAGCTATACGTCATGGAAGCAAGCGGTGCCGGCGTTAAACGGATTTCACATGGCAAAGGTCGTTATGCGACGCCAGTATGGTCGCCGCGCGGCGATCTGATCGCCTTTACCAAATTTACGGGCGGCCGTTTTTTCATCGGCGTCATGCGCCCCGATGGTAAAGGCGAGCGCTTGTTGGCCGAAGATTTTCTTGTTGAGGCGCCAACATGGGCGCCCAACGGCAGGGTGCTCATGTTCTTCCGTCAGGAACGCACCAAAGAAGATGGTAGCGGCGGGAAATCCCGATTGTATTCCATAGACTTAACGGGCCATAACGAGCGTCAGGTGATAACCCCGCTGGATGCCTCTGACCCGGCATGGTCACCCTTGATTCCTTGAGGCGCAACGGGTTATATTTTAGATACACACAAGGTTTTATAAAAAAAGCCTTGGATTTCGACTTTTTACTCTTTAAGACAAAGGCTTAGAGTAGTAATCAACGATATTCACACAGTTGCGCTTTGTTTTTAAGGCGATTCGTAACTGGTATTTTTATAAACGCTCCGACGAGGGAGAATTTAAATGCGCTTTAACATCCTGGGCATGATTGCGGCAGTAGCCCTTGTTGCGGCTTGCGAAACCGCGCCGAAAGAAGAAGCTGCGAGCGGCGGATCGGGCGGTACAACTGCCAGTTCCAGTAGCAGCAGCGCCGCCGCCCCTGCGGCCCCCATGGGACCGAAAATGGGTAGCCAGGAAGATCTGGTTGTCAACGTCGGTGACCGCGTATTCTTTGATTTTGACAAATACAGCCTTGGCTCCGAATCACGTCGTGTACTTGAAAAGCAAGCCGTTTGGCTGAAGAAGTATCGTCTTGTTACGGTTGCCATTGAAGGTCATGCCGACGAACGCGGCACCCGCGAGTACAACCTGGCATTGGGTGAACGCCGTGCGAACTCTGCAAAAGACTATCTGGTTGCGTTGGGCGTTGCCGCCGATCGTATCCGTACCATTTCATACGGCAAAGAGCGTCCGGTTGCCTTGGGCTCCAACGAAGCCGCCTGGGCTCAAAACCGCCGTTCGGTTACGATAATCAGGTAACCTTAAGCTAAAGCTATCTGGCTTTCGTTTGCCGGTATTTTTTGATAGGGCGCTTACCGTATGGTAAGCGCCCTATTTTCGCCTAATATGTCTTGCAAGCTGCTCAACCCTGAATAAAGCGGTCGTATATTGAAAATGGAAATGTTTATTCTTATCAACAAAAGACCATCAGCACTGGCGTCTGTGGTTTTGCTGGGATTCGTATTTTGCCTCGCCTTCGCGACCCCGGTGCTCGCTCAAAGCAAAGACCTGAGCCCGATCCTGGATCGCTTGCAGCGGTTGGAACGTGATATCAGGACACTTAATATCCAGGTTGCCGGTGGCGGTACTGGCGCCGGTGGTGGCGCTGAATCCGGAACAACCGCGGCTGCTCGCATCGCTGTCAGATTATCTGAACTGGAAGATGAACTGCGCACAACCACCGGCAAGGTGGAAACCATCGCTAATCAGATTGAACAGGTGGGCCTCAGGCTTGATAAGTTGATTGCTGACCTTGATTACCGCCTTAGCGCCATTGAAGGTGGCTCAGGACAGGGAATAAACCCGCAAGTCAACGCAGCACCGTCTCCGCCGGGGGTGCAGAAAGTCGTTCCTGGCGCAAGCCAGCCCGGCGTTTTGGGAACGATCTCGCAAAGTGAAGTTCCTGCCGATTCGGGTCAGGATGAGGAGCAGCAGAGCGCTGCTCCCGCGCCTGTTAGCAGTGCTGTAACATCCAACGTGCTTCCCGAAAAAAAGAATGTCCTTCCCGAAGGCACGCCCAAGCAGCGCTATACCTTCGCATTCGGCTTGCTGCGAGAGGCTAATTATGACGAGGCCGAAGTCGCCCTGACCGAGTTCCTGAACGCCCATCCCAATGATCCGCTTGCCGGTAATGCCCGCTATTGGCTGGCCGAGAGCTACTATGTTCGCGGCCAGTATGTGCAGGCGGCGGAAGCCTTTGTCACCGGTTATCAGGCGGCTGCTACCGGACCTAAGGCCCCGGACATGTTGTTGAAGCTGGGAATGTCCATGTCCAATCTGGATAAAAAGCAGGAAGCCTGTGCGTCGTTTGGGAAATTGCTTAAGGATTTCCCGGATGCGCCGGAACGGATTGTTTCAAAAGTCACTTTTGAGAGCAAAAAAGTCGGCTGCGAATAGGTTCCAACAGATGACCGAACCGCTCAGTGATTTGGAAATGAGCAACCTGATGGCGTCGGTAGGCCCCTTCGAGGACAGTCCTCATATTGCTGTTGCGGTCTCCGGCGGTGCCGATTCCATGGCCTTGACCATACTCGCCGCAAAATGGGTTCATGACAACGGCGGCACTTTGAGCGCCTTAAGTGTTGATCACGGTTTACGGCCAGACTCTGAGACAGAAACCAGACAGGTGGCAAACTGGCTTGGCAGGCGCGGCATCAATCATCACTGCCTGAGTTGGACCGGTGCGAAACCCCATACCGCCCTCCAGGCTCGCGCGCGCGCCGCCCGATATGATCTTTTGAATGACTGGTGCCGCCGTAATCGGGTCCTGCACTTGCTTCTTGCCCATCATCAGGAAGATCAGGCCGAAACATTCCTACTGCGCCTGGGCAGTGGTAGCGGCATGGATGGACTGGCTGCGATGGCGGCGATTGTCGAAAAACCGGCCATGCGGCTGTTGCGCCCGTTGCTGGGAATTCCCAAGGCACGGCTTCGGGCAACCCTTAAGGTGGCCTCCCAGCCGTGGCTGGAAGACCCGTCGAACGAGAACACCGCCTTTGAGCGTATCCGTATTCGCAAATCACTGCCTGATTTGATGGCTGCCGGAATGACCGTGCAAGGATTAACCGAGACAGCATCGCGGATGGCCCGGGCCCGAGTCGCCCTTGAAGCCGGGGCGTCGCATTTGCTGGCCGGAAGTTGTTCTTTGCATCCGGCGGGGTACGCCTGTGTTCGTGGGAAGGTGCTTTTTTCAGCGGCTGATGAAATTTCCCTGCGGGCGCTTTCCCGGATGCTGATGTGTGTTGGCGGCGGGCAATATGGGCCGCGACTGAGAAAACTGGAACATCTTCACGAAAAAATGAAAGCAGCCTTTAGGGATGGCCATGTCGGATGGAAAGGGGCAACTCTTTCCGGCTGCCGGGTGATGCCCTTAAAGGAAGCCGTCGGGGCAGGTGAGTTCCTGGTCTGTCGCGAGGGGCGGGCACTGCCCGATGCCCAACAGGTGATAAGACCCCTTGAAATGGATTGGGACAACCGCTTCCGGCTTCGTCTTCGGGGGTCAAAAAGTCCATTATTTCAGGACACTATGCTGCAACCACTGGGTCGCGATGGTTGGGGCAGTCTGGTAAGTCAGGCACCCGAAATGCGTTCCGTGACAATGCCTGTCCCGGCCAGGGTGACCCTGCCGGCGCTGGTTGACGGGCAGGGGGTTGTCGCCGTGCCACACCTGAACTATCAACGCGAAGGACTTTCCGAAGGGACCCCGGGTTTTAGCAAGGCGGTTTTTTACCCCCGACAAACCTTGTCAGGAACGGGCTTTCTTGTTGCGCATTGAATTTCGATCATTATGTTATGTCTACATATGACGTTTAAGTTTTTCACCGAGAGGAAGCGATTGTGAATTTTTCCAGGAATCTGGCTCTGTGGGTTGTTATTGGCCTGTTGGTGTTCGCCCTGTTCAACCTGTTTCAGGGTTCTTCGACCCAGCGTGGACCGCAGACGACTCTGGCCTTTTCTGACTTCCTCGTTTCCGTCGAAAGTGGCGAGGTCCGCGATATTACCATCAAGGGCAATAACATCAGCGGTCATTACCGTGATGGCCGCAACTTTGGCACCTACGCACCCAACGATCCTTCCTTGATTGAAAAGCTCAATAAAAAGGGCGTGCGCATTACCGCCCAGCCTTCCGAAGATGGATCGCCGACACTGTGGGGTATTTTGATTTCCTGGTTCCCGATGCTGCTCTTGATCGGCGTCTGGATCTTTTTCATGCGGCAAATGCAGGGCGGTACCGGCAAGGCTATGGGCTTTGGCAAGTCGAAGGCTCGATTGCTGACTGAAACCGCAGGCCGCGTCACATTTGACGATGTCGCCGGTATTGAAGAAGCTAAACAGGAAGTAGAAGAGGTCGTCGACTTTTTGAGGGATCCGCAGCGCTACCAGCGTCTGGGTGGAAAAATTCCCAAAGGCTGTCTGCTGATCGGCCCTCCGGGCACCGGTAAAACCTTGCTGGCCCGCGCTATCGCTGGCGAGGCCAATGTGCCGTTTTTCACCATTTCGGGTTCTGACTTCGTTGAAATGTTTGTGGGCGTCGGCGCATCACGTGTGCGCGACATGTTTGAACAGGGCAAGAAGAACGCCCCCTGCATCATTTTCATCGACGAACTTGACGCCGTTGGCCGCCATCGTGGCGCTGGTCTTGGTGGTGGTAACGATGAACGCGAGCAAACGTTGAACCAGTTGCTGGTTGAAATGGATGGTTTTGAATCCACCGAAGGCGTCATTCTTGTCGCCGCGACAAACCGCCCGGATGTTCTGGACCCTGCCTTGCTGCGCCCCGGTCGCTTTGACCGTCAGGTTACCGTGCCCAATCCGGATATCATTGGCCGCGAGAAAATTCTTAAAGTTCACATGCAGAAGGTGCCGCTGGCTCCCGATGTGGATGCCCGCGTCATTGCCCGTGGCACACCCGGTTTTTCCGGTGCTGATCTTGCCAACCTGGTTAACGAGGCTGCTTTACATGCCGCCCGTGCATCGAAGCGGGTTGTCACCATGGCCGAATTTGAAGCCGCCAAAGACAAGGTGATGATGGGGACCGAGCGTCGCTCCATGGTGATGAGTGCTGACGAGAAAAAACTGACGGCCTATCACGAAGCCGGACACGCCCTTGTTGGCATTCATGTGCCTAAACATGATCCGCTGCACAAGGTCACCATCATTCCACGTGGCCGTGCGTTGGGCGTTACCATGTCACTGCCGGAGCGGGACCGTTACAGCTACTCCAAGCTGGAACTGGAATCCAAATTGGCGATGATGTTTGGTGGCCGGGTTGCCGAAGAACTGACTTTTGGTGCTGAAAATATCACCACCGGCGCCGGTAATGACATTCAACAGGCCACCGAAATGGCTCGCCGCATGGTGACCGAATACGGTTTCAGTGAAAAGCTGGGACCGCAGCGTTACAGCGAAAACGAAGAGGAAATCTTTCTTGGTCGTTCTGTAACCCAGCACAAGAATGTCTCTGATCATACGCACCAGATTATCGATTCCGAGGTCAGCCGCCTGATTGAAGAAGCCGAAATTCAGGCTCGCAAAATTCTTACCGATCATGATGATGAACTGGATATGATTGCCAAGGCATTGCTTGAATACGAAACCCTCAGCGGTGATGAGGTCAACGCGCTTTTGAAGGGTGAGAAAATCCTCCGCCCCGATGTCGATGATGAGCCGACCGATGGCGGCAAAACATCTTCGGTTCCGTCCAGTGGACCGGCGGGCAAAGACAAGCCGAAGGGCGATATTGGCGGCGTTGAACCGCAGCCCGGAAGCTGACGCCCGGTAACCTTGTCCAGATATTCCTTTGCCGGGTTGACCCTTGAGCGCCCCCTGATTATGGGCGTCGTTAATGTGACGCCCGACAGTTTCTCTGATGGTGGCAAGACAGCGAGCGCCGCACTGGCTATTGAAGCCGCGCGCGGCCTTATCACAGACGGTGCAGATATTCTCGACATTGGCGGCGAGTCGAGCAGGCCCGGTGCCGTACCGGTTTCCCTTGATGAAGAGCTCAGCCGTGTCATTCCGGTTATCGAAGCACTGGCCGGGGAGGGCGCTTGCGTCAGCGTCGATACCCGCCATGCACCGGTCATGGTCGCCGCCATGGCCGCTGGTGCCACCATCATAAATGACATCACAGCCCTGGAAGGTGATCCGCAATCCCTTGAGATCGTTGCGCCGTCAAAGGCGTCGGTGGTGTTGATGCACATGCAAGGCGACCCCCGGACCATGCAGGAAGCACCCGTCTATACGGATGTCGTCGCCGAGACGGGGGCTTACTTGCTGACCCGGATCAGGGCTTGCCAACAGGCAGGAATAGCAACGGAACGCATCGCCATCGATCCCGGCATCGGCTTTGGGAAATCCCAAGAACACAATCTTGACCTGTTGCGGGGGTTAAGCGCTTTCACAGGATTGGAATGCCCCGTGGTTCTGGGCGTTTCACGCAAAAGCTTTATCGGTCGTTTGTCGGGTGAAGATGTCCCGGACCGGCGTCTGGCCGGGTCGCTGGCGGCGGGTCTTGCGGGTGTGGCGCGCGGCGCAAGCATCCTGCGCGTCCACGATGTTTTAGAAACCCGTCAGGCACTTGATGTGTGGGTGGCGCTGAAATAGCCGAAGGGTGTCCCCTGCAACGAACTGAAACGAAAAGTTAATTCCCACACTTCATAATCTGCCTTACAAGGAATGCGCATATTTGGGGACGGGCGATTCGCATAAGGTCCCCTGTTACTGGAAGACATGATGATGAGAAAGCTGTTTGGAACCGACGGCATTCGTGGCACCGCCAATACGGAGCCTATGACAGCCGAGACGGCGCTTAAAGTCGGCATGGCAGCGGCTGCCCAGTTCACCCGTGGCGATCATCGCCACCGGGTCGTTATCGGCAAGGACACGCGTTTGTCCGGTTACATGATCGAACCGGCGCTGACCTCTGGATTTGTCTCCATGGGCATGGACGTGATTCTGGTCGGGCCTATGCCGACCCCTGCCGTGGCCATGCTAACCCGCTCCCTTCGGGCCGATTTGGGGGTGATGATTTCAGCTTCCCACAATCCCTTTGGCGATAATGGCATCAAATTGTTCGGGCCGGACGGTTTTAAGTTGTCCGACGCTGTCGAGGCGAAAATCGAGGAACGCATCAACGGCGATATGAGCAATTCTCTTGCCGATCCGGCGAAGCTGGGCAAAGCCAAACGCCTGGACGATGCACAAGGTCGTTATTCTGAACACGTCAAGCGTACCTTTCCCAAGGGCCTGACCCTGGATGGTCTGAAGATTGTCGTCGATTGCGCCAACGGTGCCGCCTACAAAGTTGCGCCGGAAGTGTTGTGGGAACTGGGCGCGGAGGTTGTTTCGATTGGCGTTGATCCGGACGGCTTCAACATCAACAAGGGTTGTGGCTCTACCCACCCTGAAGCCTTATGCAGTGCCGTGGTTTCTCATGGCGCCGATATTGGTATCGCCCTGGACGGCGATGCCGACAGGGTTCTTGTTGTTGATGAAGCCGGGGCGCTTGTTGACGGTGACCAGTTAATGGCCCTGATCGCCGCCAAATGGGCTGAAGATGGACGCCTGAAGGGCGGTGGCATTGTTGCGACCGTGATGTCCAATCTGGGCCTTGAACAGTATTTGTCGAGCATCGATTTGTCCTTAACCCGAACCCAGGTCGGTGACCGCTATGTTGTCGAGCATATGCTCGAGCATGGTTTCAACATCGGCGGAGAGCAGTCAGGACATATCGTGCTTTCTGATTACGGCTCAACCGGTGACGGTCTGGTTGCCGCCTTGCAGGTGCTGGCAGTGGTGGTCAGTGATAAACGCCCGGCCAGTTTTTCGTGTCGCCCGTTCATCCCCTTGCCACAATTACTGCGCAACGTTCGTTATAGCGAAGGCCAACCACTGGAAGACGCGGCTGTCATACAATCTATCGCTACGGGTGAGGAAAAACTTTCCGGCAGCGGCCGTTTGCTGATCCGTAAGTCAGGTACCGAACCCTTGATCCGGGTTATGGCCGAAGGCAAGGATGAAGATCTGGTTGGCGCTGTTGTCGGCGATATTGTCAACGCCGTTGAACGGGCAGCCGGATAATCATGCAGGGCAGGGTTTTGATCATTGCCGGTTCGGATTCCGGCGGCGGTGCCGGCATTCAGGCCGATATCAAAACCGTGACCGCGCTGGGTGGTTACGCCATGACGGCGCTAAGCGCGCTGACCGCGCAGAACACCAAAGGTGTCACCGCCATCCATGAAGTGCCGACGGATTTCATTGCCGAACAGATGAACGTTGTGCTGTCGGATTTGGGGGCCGACGCCATCAAGACCGGCATGTTGCATTCAGCGGCTGTTATCGAAACCGTCGCTGATATTCTGGAGCCCCTGGATATTCCCGTTGTCGTTGACCCGGTGATGGTCGCCAAGGGCGGGGCGACTTTGTTGCAGGAAGAAGCCATCGCCACCATGAAAGAGCGATTGATCCCGTTGGCTCGTGTGCTGACTCCCAACGTTCCTGAAGCCTGCGCCCTGACCGGCATATCCATAACCGACCGCGACAGCGCCGAACAGGCGGCACGGATGCTATCGGACCTGGGTCCTCATGCGGTGTTGATGAAGGGTGGCCATATGAGCGATGGCGATAGCGCGGACACCGTCACCGACCTGTTGTTTGAAGGCGGTTCGCTGGTTGAGGCATTTTCATCGCCGCGCCTTGATACCCGTCACACCCACGGCACCGGTTGCACGCTGGCCTCGGCCATCGCCACCGGGCTGGCCCAGGAATTTAGCGTCCGCGACAGCGTCGAGCGGGCCCGCGCATATGTATGGGAAGCAATCCGCACCGCTCCCGGCTACGGCCAGGGCCACGGCCCGCTTAATCACGGCCATACTCTTTAATCAGGAATTTCAGTGAAGGCCTGATCCAGGATGTCTATTGCCTGATCGATTTCCTTTTTTGTAATCGTAAGGGGTGGGGCGAACCGCCATACGCAATGCAGACCACCGACCCGATTAATGTTGAGACCAAGCTCAAAGCATCGCTCCGTGAGGGACTTGATCAGTTCATGTCCCGGCTCTTTGGTTGTTCGATCGGCAACAATCTCCACGCCCAGAAGTAATCCGTGGCCGCGAACGTCTCCTATCGCTTCATGTCGTTGCTGTAGTTCACAAAGACGCTCCTTCAGGTATTGGCCGATTTTGGCTGAGCGTTCGGTCAGTTTTTCCGAAATGATCACATCCACGACGGCAAGCCCAACGGTTGCTGTCAACGGGTCGGAGGCATGTGAGGTGTAGTGGGAAAAACCGTTCTCCCTTGCCGCCGTCGCCACGGCCTTTGAAGCGATCACAGCCGATAGCGGCAGGCCGCCGCCAAGGGTTTTGGATAGCGTTAGGATATCGGGGACAATCCCTTCGCGTTCAAAGCCAAAGAGATTCCCGGTACGGCCCAACCCTGTTTGGGCCTCATCGTAAATGAGAAGGATGCCACGTTGATCGCACAGCTCCCTTAAACGGCCAAGGTAACCCTGTGGTGGAACGATGATGCCTCCGGCACTTTGGATCGGCTCGACGATCACCGCTGCTTCCTCGCCAACCGACGTCGCATCAATCATCTCAAAACCGACATCAAGACAGGTCATATCGCACTGGTCGGCGCAGTGGCGGATCGGGCAGCGATAACAATTGGGCGAAGGGATGGCCAGCGAGCCCGGCATCACTGGACCATATTTCTTTCGGCCATGCGCATACGTCGTCGATGCGGCGCCTGTCGTCGTTCCATGCCATGATCCCGCCATGCCGATAATCTCGAAACGCCCGGTTGCGATCTTGGCCAGTCGCAACGCCGACTCGTTTGCCTCACCGCCGGTATTGAGCAGTTGAACCTTGCTGAGCTGATGGGGGAGCAAATCAGCAAGAGTATCAACGAGGCTTATCACATCGGGTGACAGCATCGTGCTATCCAGATGAATGACCGTTTGCCCAGCTTTCGCCAGGGCCTCCACGATCTTCGGGTGATTATGACCGATGGTCGCGCACATCTGACCAGAGGAAAAATCCAGGATCGCGCGGCCTGCTTCCGTAAAAAAATATGATCCCTCTGCGCGGACGATCAATTCTTTGAGGAAGTCACGACCGTAGTGAAGCAGATGTTTCTCAAATGGCGGTGCCGATAAAATGGCTTCCTGGGCTTCGGGCATCTTTATTCTCTCCGACTGGCCGCGACAAGGTAGCGGCAAGGGGCTTCAGTATTATTCAAAAACGTACAGTGGGACGGTGGCCCCAGTTCAAGGCAGTCACCGACATCCAAAAGGTGCTTGCTCTCGCCTTCGGTCAGGCTCAACTGACCGGAAAGAACCAGAACCAATTGATGGAAAACCTTGTAGATGGAGGCCGGAAACAAAACCTCGGCCCCTGCGGGCAGATCTACGGCAACGATTTCAATGGGGCCACCGGCGCTTGGTGAAACCAAGGTGCGGACGCAGCCGGTTTCAGGATCATTCCAGCTTGGCTGCTGGGAGGCCCTGATCAAACGCCCGGTGTGACTTTCCGCCCGTGTCAGGAAGGTCGATAACGTCAGGCCAAACGCACCGCATAAACGACCAAGAACGGCCGTTGTCGGGCTCGATTCTGCACGTTCGATTTTGCTGATCATTGCCTTGGAGACTTCAGAACGTTTGGCGAGTTCGGCCAATGACCATTTTCGCGCCTCTCGTTCGCTGCGAACGCGGGCTGCTATTTCATCGGTCAAGTCATCCTTTATAATAGACATTAGTCCACTATAAGAGACGACATAAGAGAGTCAAGACGGCACTGATGCTGTAAACGATGGTCAGTCAGGAACGGACAGCAAATCCAGAGATCAAACCATTGCCGGGCTGATGCTGGTGGGGGATTTCAGGATATTGGCGAGGATGTCGATGCCCTTGGCCGAGGTCTCGGCGTCGGCGTTGTGGGTGCCGATGGCGATGCGGACCGCGTGCGGGGCGGCTTGACGGCCAACGACAAAACTTTCCGCCGACGGAACCAGTACCCCGCGGGCTTCTGCAGCGGCCTTGAAGTCGGCGGCGCGCCAGGGCAGGGGTAATTCCAGCCAGATAAAATGTCCTGCAGGGTGATAGGAGAATACCTGCCCTTGCAAGACCTGGGCTGCGTATTTTAGGCGTTCTTTTGCGGCCCGACGTTGCCAGTTGGCCAATTCATTGCCGGTTCCGTCTTCGATCCAGCGCCGCGCTATTTCGGCCATAAGCGGCGGCGTCATCCAGTTGCTCAGGCGTACCGCAGTGCGAAGTTGTTCCGTGTGATCTTCTGGCGAAAGCACATAACCGACACGTAATCCGCCGGCCATGGTTTTGGACAGGCTGGTGATATGAAAAACCCGCTCCGGTACGAAGTCGATTAACGGGGGAACGTCGCGTTCGTTCAGGCCACCCCAGACATCATCTTCCAGAACCTGTAAGTCGAGGGCGCGGGCACGTTCGGCGAGGTCGCGAATGCGCTCTAAGGGCATGGTCCGGGTGGTCGGGTTCTGAATATTGGGAATACAGTACAGGCACCGGGCCCCGGTTCGCCTGGCCGCTTCTTCCAGGGCGTCGGGGATCAGGCCGTATTGATCCATCGCCACCGGTTCCAGTTTCAGGCCCAACTGGCGGACCACATGAATGAAGCCGGGGTAGGAGAGTTCCTCGGCCAGAATGGTGTCGCCCGGTCGTGTCATCGCCATCAGGGTGATTAAAATTCCGTGCTGGGCGCCACTGGTCAGAGTGATGCGTTCTGGTGTCGCCTTGATTCCCCCTTGTTTAAGCCACTGCGTCGCCGCTTGCAGGTGTTCTGGCCGTCCCGACAAAACCTGGTAATCCATCAGCTCGTCAAGATTGCCTCCACGACTGATGTCGGCAAGGGTTCTGGCCAATTCCTTGCCGGCCCGCCCGCTAACCGGTGTGGCGTGGGTGAAGTCGATCAGATTGTTGTCGGGCGGCTTGGGGCGAAAGAAGGCTTCCTGTTTTTTCCCTGGCTCGGCCATCACGAAGGTGCCGCGCCCGACTTCGCCATCGACCAGGCCGCGGCGTTTGATTTCGTCGTAGGCACGGGTCACAGTACCCAGGGTGACGCCAATGTCGTAGGCGAGGTTGCGCTGGGGCGGCAGTTTCTCTCCGGCAGCAAGTGTTCCTTCGGAGATCGCCTCGGCAATCGCTTCGGCGATAGCCAGGTACTTTGGCCCACTGCGCTCGGAAATATCAGGTGTCCATATTGTCATGGGTACAATTAATACATTGACCGGTAATATTGTGTCAATATAAAACCAAATCACGGTAACAATTTTGTTGCATGTGAACAAAAATAAGGAATTTTAAAGATGTTGAGGCATGAATGTATTGATACAATAACCATGCCGGTGGCTACCTCCGGCACATTGAAAAGTTGGAAATCCTGGATTTCAGAGGGCGTCAGCCTGCTGGTATCGGATATGGCTCGCATCGTTAAAATTCTGGCACAGTGGCAAGACCGCGAAACCATGCGGGCACGTTTAGCTGAATTTGATGATCATCTTCTCTCTGATCTGGGCATCACGCGTGCACAGGCGACAATGGAAACCGGAAAACCATTCTGGCAAGATTGACACCATGGCACTGACAGACCAAAGGGTGGTTTCTACGGCGACAGGGCAGGAGGCTCCAAAAAGCGTCCTGCCCGTCGCCTACATGGCCGCCGCTTTTGCCGTCTTGATTTGGGGCGGTACCCCGGCGGCGACAAAATTCACTGTCATGGGGATCGATCCGGTCAGCGCCGGTGTTCTGCGGACAATTCTGGCTGGCCTTATTGTCTTTCCCTTCGCCCTTGCCAAGCAGCTGCCCTTGCCGGGTAGTGCGCGTGAGTGGGGATTGCTGGTGCTGATGGTGCTTGGCGTGTTTGTCATCTTTCCCCTGTTTTTCAGTTTTGGTATCAAGCAGACATCGACGTCCCACGCCGGCCTGATTAACGCGGCGATTCCTATTTTCACGGGTCTTTTTGGCGCCGTTGCCGAACGCCGCATACCGGGCCGCTTGTGGACAGTGGGCGTGGCTGTCGCTTTTGGCGGAGTCGCGATGCTGATTGGACTTCGTAGCGGTGGCGGTGATGGCGTTACCCTGTGGGGTGACATTTTGTGCCTGTTGTCCTCGGTCGGTTCCGGCCTGGGTTACGTTGCCGGTGCGCGGTTGTCCCTGAAAATCGGCAGTCAGGCAGCCACCTTCTGGGGGCTTACATTGGGTGGGCTGCTACTGCTGCCTGTGCTGATTATTTTTCATGGCGATACCGACTGGGCAAACGTTCCGGCCAGCAGCTTTATGGCCGTTGCTTATCAGGCAATCTGTTCATCGATTTTGGGCTTCCTGGCCTGGTATTGGGCCTTGTCAAAGGGCGGTATCGTGCGCATGGCTCCGGTTCAGTTTTCAATGCCGGTCATCAGCCTGACGCTAGCGGCATTTTTATTCGACGAGACCATAACCATGCCGCTGATTTTATCAGGCGCTATCATTGTCAGCGGTATCGCCATTTCACAAAGGAATAAGCACTAATGAACGCCCTGAGCACGCAAAGACATCTGTTCGATGTGCCTGATGATGTGGCCTATTTCAATTGCGCCTATAATACGCCCCAGTTGAATGAAACCAGATCCCGGTTAGCCGATGGCATCACGAATAAGAGTCATCCCTGGACGCGCACGCCGGAAAGCTTTTTCTCCGACGCAGAAAAGGTTCGTCAACTGGCCAGCGATATTTTTGGTGGTGACAGCGATGGCTACGCCGTCATCCCGGCGGCAAGTTATGGAATAAGCACAGCCGCCCGCGCCATAGAACCAACTCTTCAGCGGGGAAACCAAATTTTGCTTATTGCCGAGGAGTTCCCCAGTAATGTGTTGCCGTGGCAACGCACAGCAAAGGAAACAGGCGCCGAAATTATTACGGTTCCGACGCCTGTGGACGGGGACTGGACCGGTGCCATTCTTGATCACATGACGGACGGGGTAAAAATCGTCGCCGTTTCTCCCTGCCACTGGACCAATGGTTCATTTATCGATCTTGTGCCTATTGGAGAAGCCGCCCGTGAGGTTGGCGCGGCGCTGGTTATTGACGCAACCCAGTCAATGGGCGCGGCATCTGTATCCATAGAGGACATCCAGCCGGATTTTCTGGTCGCCGCCGGATACAAATGGATGTTGTGTCCGTACGGTGTCGGTTTGCTTTATGTTTCTGAAAAGTGGCGTCAGTCACGCCCCTTGGAGGAAACATGGCTGGCCAGGGATAACGCCCATAACTTTGCCGGGCTGGTCAATTATTCAGACACCTATATGGCGGGTGCGCGCAGATTTGATGTCGGGGAAAAAGGCACCGAGGCAATTCTCCCCGGCGCGGTCGCGGCACTGGAGCAAATCAAGGTC